>NZ_JWIM01000074.1:0-50478 GCF_002896535.1 Mesotoga sp. B105.6.4
CTCTGAAGGTGTATCCTAGAAAGTCAAAGCTTGTATTTGGATACTCGTCCTTCCTCTTATCGTCTTTGCAGTAGACAATACGGGTCTTCTCTGGATGAAGCTCCAGTTTGCATTCTTCCATTCTTGTCTTAAGACTTTCAAGAAGAAGCTGGGCTTCCTCCAGAGTTCTACAGTGTATCACTCCATCATCTGCGTATCTGGCAAAGGGCTTATCCGGATGAGTCCTCTCCATCCATTTGTCAAAAACGGAGTCCCTATTTATTCCTGTATTCTGGTCGTGGTGAAGGGTGGCCTTTGCTGGTCCATCTTCGGTATTATCTGGGGATTGCGATCCTTAAGATCGTGCTCAAGGCCGTATTCTTCTCCAGAATGCCACTCTGGCTTTCGATGGGAGGGCACCTATTGATGGGCTGGCTATTGGTCTCTATAGTTTACGGCGTGTATATCAGACCAGGGATGTGGTCTATTCTCCTCATGCTCCGGGGCGGACTGTTCTACACGATCGGGGCGTCATATTCATAACGGAAAAATTCACTCCCTTCCTGGGAAAGATAGCACCATGAACTCTGGCTCATACTGGTTATGCTCGGAAATTTCACTTTCCTTCTCATGATGTTCCTTTATGTGCTTTCGTACTGAAATCTCTCCTATCAATAATATATTAACAGAATCAAGAAAATTGTTCCTGTTAGTTGCCTGCCATTGCTCCTGATTGTCTGTAATCTCTTCTGAGTGCTCTTGGTTATAATATGGCTATAATGTTAGAATAACTGCAAACGTTTCCGGATACGTTTGCGGAGAAATTTCCGTTCAATTCAATTTTCATGGGGGTGTTGTGTGGCAATGGCACGCGTCACTATAAAGGATGTGGCTGTATCTCTCGGTTTGTCGGCATCCACCGTTTCCAGGGCGCTTAATGACAAGGGCGATGTCGATCCGAAAACGAGAAAGAAAGTGAAAGAAAAGGCCTTGGAGCTGGGGTACTTTCCAAACATGGTGGCAAAGGCTCTGAAGGGGAAGGCGCTGGGACTGCTTGGAGTTGTGATAGACGACAACGCTAATCCCTTCTACGCCGAAGTGGTGAAGGGAATGGAACGCCAGGCAAGGGAATACGGTTTTCATCTCCTTCTGGTGAACACTTCCGCCGATTACGAAGAACAGGTCTTCGCTGTCGATTTTCTTCAGAGCAAGGGTGTCGATGGTATTCTGATAGCCCCGGTAGATGACACCAAGCCATACGAAATGGAGGCTCTCAGAGTGCCGTTCGTGGTTGTCGGAAGGCATTTCGAAGAGGGAGATTTCGTAGAGGTGTACAACGATGAGGTTCTTGGAGGTTATCTGGCCACGAAGCGTCTCCTCGACGGGGGCAGGCGCAACATTGTCACCATACAGCCGGCGATGAACATTTATCCGACGCGCGGAAGAAGTGAAGGTTACCGAAAGGCTCTAATGGAGTTTTCCGCAGAACTTTACAGCCAGTCCCGCGAGTTGAAGTCTTCTCCCGAACAGGCCGGAAATTCCCTGAAAGAGTATATCAAGACACAGGGATTGCCCGATGCCATCTTCGCTTACAACGATATGTACGCGCTCGAAGCTATAACCTGCCTGAAAGGAAGGAAACTGAGGGTTCCCGAAGACGTGGCCGTGGTCGGTTACGACGACATTCCCTATTCGGTGTATGTCCATCCCGCTCTGACGAGCGTCGCGCTTGACAAAGAGTGGATGGGCAAAACCAGTGTCGAACTGCTTGTGAGAATGGTTCAGGGTGAGGAGTTGAAAAAGAAAAAGTACATACAGAAACCCGTTCTCAGAGTCAGGGACTCTGGGTAGGAGTAATGGAATAAGGGAGGGTTTACCATGAAAAGGTTTTTTCTAGTTTCTTTGATCGGTTTGCTGCTGCTCTCGGTGTCGGCCTTTGGAGTAATTACACTTGAATTCTGGACCGGCTTCACCGGACCGGACGGGAGGTTCATGCAGGAACTGGTTAACCGGTTCAACCAGGAACACAAGGACGAGATACAGGTGAACATGAGTACCATGCTCTGGGCCGATTACAACACGAAGGTGCCGATAGCTCTCGCGAGCGGAAAGGGACCTGATGTCGGAGTCGCAGCCATCGACAATCTGAGGAGTTTTGTGAGTCAGGGCATGCTCCTGCCTCTGGACGATTATCTGGGGATCATGGGTATCAAGGAGGGCGATATCGTCTCCTCGGTCTGGGACGCGACCCATGTGGACGGAAGTATCTACGGGATCTCTCTGGACGTTCATCCCCTGGTTTTCTACTGGAACAAGGAACTCTTCAGAGAGGCCGGACTGGATCCGGAAAATCCGCCTATGACGCGCGAGGCTTTCATCGAGGCGGCGAAAGCGCTTACCAAAGACACCAACGGCGACGGCACGATAGACCAGTGGGGCACGATGATTCCAGTCGGTTGGCCGAACTACTTCATTTGGTTCTCGGCCTTCTTCTCCAACGGTGGAGAGCTTTTCAATGAAGATCTCACGAAAGCCACTTTTGCCAGTCCCGCCGGTATGGACGCCATGCAGTTCTTGGTAGATCTTGTTTTCAAGTACAAAGTCTCTCCAGAAAAGGTGCAGGTCGATGCCGATATCGACGCTTTCAAGAGAGGAACCTGCGCAATGGAATTCAACGGAATCTGGATGCTCACAAACTACATGGAAGTAGAGGGGCTAGAATTCGGCGCAGGTCCGGTGCCGCAGTTCGGTTCGGAAAGACCGGCAAACTGGGCCGGCTCTCATACGCTGGTGATTTACAAACAGAGGAAACAGGATCTGGAGAAAACTGAGGCCGCCGCCAGGTTCATCGGCTGGATAAGCAACCACAGTTATGATTGGGCTCTTGCCGGGCAGATACCGGTCAACGTATCCGTTCAGAACAGCGAGCAATTCCAGGCACTTCCATATCACAGTTCCATTGCAAAGGGTGTCGCGAACGTCGTCTTCCCGCCATTCTTCCCCAAGTACGGAGATTCGACAGGCCCGATATGGGAGGCGCTGAACCTGGCCATCCTGGGTCAGAAGACCGTCGAGCAGGCTTTGAAAGACGCTGAAAAGATCAGCAACGAAATTTTGCAGGATTGATTATCCCGACGCCTTTCCCGTAAGCGGGAGAGGCGTTCTCTCTAGAGGTGGTCGCTTTGAACACCAAAAAGGCGGTTCCTTATTTGCTCCTGTTACCGCACGCGGTTTTTTTTGGGATCTTTTTCATCTATCCGCTTTTCAAGAGCCTGTATATGAGTTTTACCGAGTGGGGGCTCTTTCAGGGAATGATCAGATACGTCGGTCTGGAGAACTACGCCAGACTTTTCGACTTCGGTGGTTACCGTTCGCAGTACTTCTGGAGTGCCATCTGGGTCACTGTGCAGTTCGTTTTGTACTCGGTACCGGTACTCGTGTCCGTTTCTCTGGCGCTGGCCCTGATTCTCAACAACAGAAAATTGAAGATGAAGAGCTTCCACCTCACGGCCTTCTTCTTGCCTACGGCCCTCTCGGTGACGGTTGTGGCCGTCATGTGGAGGTGGATATTGAACGTTCATTCCGGTCTTTTGAATTATCTGCTGGGCTTCTTCGGAATCGAAAAGATACCGTGGCTGACCGATCTTCCCTGGGTCTGGGGAGCGATGATCATCGCGACCGTCTGGTGGACTGTAGGGTGGAACACGGTTATTTTTCTGGGTGGACTGTCGAAGATACCGGAACCGCTTTACGACTCGGCAAAAGTTGACGGCGCCAACGCATTCAGAAGGTTTTTGAACGTGACGCTGCCAGGTTTGAAACAGGTCATGATGTTCGTGGTCATAACACAGGTTCTGGCCGGGTTCGGTCTCTTTGCACAGCCGCAACTCATGACCGGAGGAGGCCCGGGAAGGGCGACCATCCCGATAATGCTTCATATCTACGGTGAAGCCTTCAACCCCTCCAGACCGAGAATGGGCTATGCCACTGCCATGTCGCTTATAACCGGTGTGATCATCGTTTCAGTCACGTTCATCCAGTACTTTCTCTTCACTCGAAAGAGTAAGGAGGAGAGATGATGAAAAGAAGAGGCATAACGGTGAATATAATAGCTCTGCTGATAGCGCTGGTCTTCATCTTTCCCCTTTACTGGACTTTTTTGACGGCCTTCCGTACGGAGGCGCAGATTCTTGAATGGCCGCCGAAGTTCCTGCCGACGAACCTCACGTTAGCCAACTTCGAAGAAGTGCTGGCCCATCCTCAGGATACACCCGTGTTTCAGTGGTTTATCAACAGCCTTTTCGCGGCAGTCAGTTATGCCAGTCTTTCGGTCGTTGTGTGCGTGATGGCGGCCTTTGCGCTGGCGAGAATGCAATTCAGGTTCAGAGATGCTTACTTCAAGATTATACTGGCCTCCATGGCCGTGCCCGGCATGATACACTTTCTCCCTAACTACACAACCATAGACGCTCTGGGCTGGACTGACAACCTGGTTGCGATAATCGTTCCGGGACTGGCCTCGACCTTTGGAATATTCCTGTTGAGGCAGTTCTTCATCAGTGTTCCCAGAGAGATCGAGGAGGCAGCCATAATAGACGGGGCCAACATCCGCCAGAGAATCTTCTATGTTATCGCTCCCCTGGCTAAGGAGTCGATCATCATACTCTGGGTCATGAATTTCATGGCCAACTGGAACGATTATCTCTGGGCCCTTGTGGTTCTCTACTCACCGAACAAGAGAACGATGCCGGTTGGAATGTCGACCCTTCAGGGAAAATACGTGACCCAGTACGGTCCGCTCATGGCCGGAGCCCTCTTCATCGCGGTGCCTTCGATCCTCATCTTTCTGCTTGTGCAAAGGTACTATATCAAGGGCATCGACATAAGCGGCGCCGTGAAGGAGTAAAGGGGTGATGCTGTGAAAAAGACTTTAGTGTTTTTTACGTTTTTGATCGCGGTGATGTGTATGGCATCCTTTGTGAAAGTCTCGCCCGGAGGGAAGTACTTCCAGCACGACGGAGAGGTCTTGATCCCCATAGGATTCAACGACGCGATTACGTGGCCTTCGCTCATATCGTTGAGCTACGGGAACGTTTCGGCCGCCGAAGAGTACTTCGAGAAGCTTTCCTCCTACGGCGTCAACACGCTCAGAATCATGCTCGAATACGCCCAGGACAGATCGGGAGTCTCTCTCCTGGAAAAACCGCTCGGAGTGTACAACGATTCCGTAATTAAGATGTGGGACGAGATAGTCAGACTGGCCGAAAAGTACGATATATATTTAATCGTAATTCCATGGGATCCCTTCTGGATGTACGAGAACTGGGACGTCAATCCCTACAATGAGGCGAATGGCGGACCGATAAAGACCTTGAGCCAGTTTTTGACCGATCCACAGGTCAGGCGATGGCAGAAAGAGCGGTTAAGGTTCATGGTTGAGAGGTACGGTTCCAGTGAGAGGATACTGGCCTGGGAGATGAACAACGAGATAGAGCTCTGGTACGGTCATATCTTCTACAAGGCCGATTATACGATCGGGAACGAAGCACGGGAGTGGCTGGGAGAGATGTCGGCCTTTATCCGTGAGCTGGAGATGGAACTGTACGGCGACAACCACCTCCTGACGGTTTCCACGGCCAGGCCCGGACTGACGGGTACGCTGGCGGGAAAGCTTTACAGATTCGATTACATTGATTTTTTCACCACCCACTTCTACTTCGATACGGTGAAGAACCCATCGGATCCTCTGGCGATTGCAAGAGACGTTTCGGCCAATATAAACTATCATAACTATCTCTTCGGCGACTCCCTTCCCTTCATGGACAGCGAAAGCGGACCGATCGACCGCTGGCCCCAGCCGGCAGGCTTCGACGCGGAGTGCTACAGGGCCTTTTCCTGGTCGCATTTGGCCAGCGGAGGAACTGGCACGGGTCTACGCTGGCCCTACACTTCTCCGCACATGATGCCCGATCGCCTTCTCGAGGTACTCTCTTCCATCTCGCGGTTCGTCGCTTCGGGAGGGATAGACTGGCTGAATTTCAAGGGAGTCAACCTGGATATGGAGATCTCTCTACTTTCCGAGGGAAAGACGGTTCACACTTGCAGCGGAAACGACTACGAAAATTTGAGAGAACTGATCGGCTGGGCCATGTCGGCTTCGAAGATCGGCATGGCGACGCTGGAGCTTAAGGGGCTTGAACAGGGCAAATATAGAATGGAGATCTGGCACATCTCTGAGGAGTCCAATTCGCGGCCGGTGGAGTTCTTCGATTTCGAATTTCCGCTCCGGACAAATATAGGGCTGGATATAGACCACAGCAGTTTCGCTTACAAGATCTATAAAGTTGAATGAAGGACCTATCTTCAAGAAATGAAAAGAACACAGGCGGTGATTGAGTGAAAAGAGATTTCATGTGGATAACGGGCATAGAAGATACGTTCGTCAGCGCGACCGACAGCATCTCGGCGAGACCGCTGGACGAATACGAACTGACTCAGCACTACTCTCATTGGAAGGAAGATCTGAGAAGCATCTCCAACACGGGCTTCAAATACATCAGGTACGGAATTCCCTGGTACACGATCAACCCCGAAAAAGGCAGGTACGATTTTTCCTGGACCGACAGGGTCTTCGACTTCATGAGAGAGATCGGTCTGATACCGATCGTCGATTTCATTCACTACGGTACCCCCAGCTGGATGGACAACGGCTTCCTCAACAACGACTTTCCACTGTTAATGGCCGAATACGAATTGACCGTTATGAACAGGTACAAAGATTTCCTCAAATACTACACTCCTATGAACGAACCCTTCATAACGCAAGAATTCTGCGGAAAGCTCTCCGTATGGCCCCCATACCTGAAGGGTGACGATGGATTTGTCAAGCTGCTCAACGCCACGGCCAGGGGAATCGTAGAAACGGTTTCGTCCATCAAGCGCGAACTGCCGGAGGCCTTTGCGCTGCACGTCGAGGCGTCGGGCCTCTTTTTCAGCGACGATCCCGATCTGGCCGAAACGGTGACGCTGATGAACGAATTGAGGTATGCCACCTACGATCTTGTACAGGGGCTGATCAACAACAATCATCCGCTCATCGACTACCTCAGGAGAAACGGGATGTCCTACTCCGACCTCGACTGGTTCTTACCCAGAAAAATAGAGATAGATGGCTTCGGAGTAAACTACTATCCACAGCTCAGCGTTTACAGAGTTTTCAGATCGGGAAAAGACCTCAAGACACATTCGCACTACGGGAGCGTCGAGTATCTGAGAGAATTGCTTTTGAGCTATCACAGAAGATATGGCGGCCCGATCTTTCTCACCGAAACCAGCATCAACGGTGAACCCGATCACCAGATACGCTGGTGGAGGGAATCCAGGAAGCTCTTTGAGGATCTCCTGGATGAAGGTCTGAACCTGGGAGGATATACATGGTTCCCGGCAATGGATCTGATCAACTGGGACTACCGGTATGGTACCGCTCCGGTGGAGTGTTATCTTGAACCCATGGGATTCATACAGCTTAAAATGAATCCGGGCAGGGAGTTCGAGAGAAGAAAAGGCGAACTGGCAAGAGCTATGGAGGAAGATCTGAAACGAATCTGAAAGCGCGGAAATCTTTCCCTGCTATGAGGTAAAATCGATAGAGTTCTTCACAAATAGATGAAAGTAGGTAAGCCAAGATGCGAAGCGGAAGAAAAAGAATAAACCTGGACGGAAAATGGCGGTTCGATATGTTCGGCTGCGAGCCAGAAGATCTGGCGGAGGTCGAACCGGGAAGAACGATCGACGTTCCCGCCTGTGTTGAAAGGTACTTCCCCGCCGTTACACGCGAGCAGTTCTACCTTTACTACGAACGGAGCTTCGAGCTTGCGAAGCGGCACAACAGGCGCTATTTTCTCCACTTTGGAGCAGTTGACTATCTCTGCAAAGTCTTCCTCAACGGCGAGAAACTCGGTGAGCACATCGGGGGATACCTGCCATTCGAGTTCGAGATAACCCAATTAATTCTAGACAACAACAGGCTCCAGATTCTTGTCTTCGATCCAATCGGCGGGGGAGTTCTGGACAACAGAAAGATTCCCCACGGGAAACAGAACGGAGAGCCGAACTGGTACACCAACATCTCCGGTTTATGGCAGAGCTTATGGATCGAAGAGAGACCTGAAGTCTACATACACGACCTGAAGATAGAGGCTTCCTACCTTCAGGGAAGGGTTCGTGTGAGTTTCAAAACCGATTCAATGATCGACGGAGCAGTGCTAACGCTTCTGGATAGAAAAGGAGACACCATCTCTTCAAAGAGGGCGGTCTCGAATGAAATCGATTTACCTGTTTCCGGAGTCTTTCCGTGGTCGCCCGGAGAGCCGAATCTCTACGATCTCGTTCTGGAGATCAGCTCGAGGGGCGTCCACGATCGGTTGAGCGTCAGAACCGGGTTCAAGGACTTCCAGACAGCTTCAGGCCGCCTCCTTCTCAACGGGGGGGATTTCTACATCAAGGGTGTACTGGATCAGGACTTCTATCCCGAGACTCTGTATACGGTGCCTTCCAGGGAGTACCTGGGCGAGAGCTTCCGTAAATTGAAGAGAATGGGCATCAACACTTTGAGACATCACGTCAAAGTACCCGATCCGCTTTATATGGATCTTGCCGACGAAATCGGGCTCCTCGTCTGGCAGGATTCACCCTATTTCGACGAGTTTTCTCCCACCGGCTCGCTGGAACTTCTCACAACTATACGGGGAGCGATCGAGCGCGACCTTCACCATCCTTCTCTGTGCGTCTATTCGATAATAAACGAGTCGTGGGGGATAGATCTAACCGATCGGGAACAGGCCGGCTGGCTTGAAAGAGTCTTGGACGAACTGAAGCAGGATTATCCTTCGATTATCTTCACCGACAACTCAGCCTGCATGGGCAACTACCACCTGAAGAGCGATCTGAACGACTACCACTTCTACGCGAGCTCGATAGACCGCGGAAAGCTCTGGAATTTTCTGATAGAGTCTTTCTCGAACAACCCGGCCTCCTTCTATCTCCGAGAGTACAGAGACAACTTCGAGGAAGAACCGCTCTTGGTTTCGGAGTTCGGCAACTGGTCTCTGCCTCCGAAGAAATGGCTCGAGAAGAGAGACTGGCCTCACTGGTTTTCACACATCTTTAAAAATGTCGCCATGACCCGTCCCGGGGGGGCAGGTGAAAGATTTCTGGCTAGTGAAATTGCCCGGGAGTATTCGTACGACGAGCTCTTCGAAATCTCGGTGGAGAATCAGCTGGAAAACTTGAGGATGGAGATCGATAAAATAAGGCTTCATGACAGGATACGCGGATTCGTGATAACGGAATCGAGCGATATTTTCTGGGAGTGCAACGGACTTTTAACCTTCGATAGAGACTTCAAATTTCCCCCCGAAAGGCTCGGAGCACTTCTCGAAAACGACCTCTTCGTGGCGTCTCTTGAGAGCGACACGCTCTGGCTGGGCCAGGAGGCTAGGCTTCTGGTAAGGCTTTTGAAAAGACTTCATGGCGAAACGATCTCCGTGGAGTCCGACGGCCTTTCCATCGAGCGCAGAATAGACGGTTTGGAGGGAGAGACGGTTGCCCTGTCGCTAGATACGTCTTCCATGAGTGAGGGTGTGAGAGCGTTGACCGTTCGCGTCGGAAGGGCCGTCTCCACCGTTCCGCTCCTGGTTTGCAAGAGGGGAGAAACAAAGCTTAAATTGATTAAGACCTCGAAAAGCGGCCCTTCGGAACCGGAAGACAACACCGTCCTAGTACTCGAGAGAGCCGGAATGAACGTTGGTATCTCCCCTTATTCGGCCAGGACCGTGGAGAAAGAGGATCTCCTTTCGGGAGACTGGATAAGCGGGATATTCTGGATCGTAAAAGATCTTTCCCCCTTTGCCCCGGGTGGTCACTTCAGAAAGTGTCACGGCGGGTTGATAGCCGGTAGGCCGATGATCGAAAGCGAAGGCTTTTCGAGGAGACTGATCGGAATAACATACGGCTGGCTGGCCGGATTTTACGGTTATCTAGATATGCTGGAGGGTCACAGGTTCGTCACGACCATGAATATAGATCCCTCCACTCCGCAGGGAAATCTGCTTCTCAGACAACTCGAAACTCTTCAGTATTGAGGCGCGAAAACCCATAGACGGGGATTTCAATATATCGATGTAAATTACTCAACGATGCTTCGAATAAATTGAAGTGTTAAGTTGTATAACTCAGCTTTGACAGCAAAATGGAAGAAATCGCAGGAAGAAGATCTGAAAGTATCATGAATTCGTTGTGATACTTGAATCACTTTCGAGATGCGGTGCCATTTGATATTGCTTGTCACTTTGTGTTTGCTTGCTTTGTAGTTATGTGTAGCGATATCATATAGATACCATGTTTCTCAGACTCATGGAAAAATAGGGACTCCATTTTTAGGAACAAGAGCGGTTCCTCGTTCTGACGCTTCGCGTCCAGGTTCTTGGTCATCAGTTGCAATTTTCATGATGCAAGTTGTAAGTTATAAGAACAAAAGCTAAAAAGCGGCTCTCGGTTCTGGAGTCTGGCAAAGATTGAGCAATCACTATTCTAAATGCTCTCGAGGGTTTTATCCCAGATGTCTCTCCTGTATTCCGAGATCTAGTATTCGATTTCAACAAAGACGGCTCTAAACAGCGTACAGCGGCTCTTCCAGCGATCAGCGGGTTCATCGCCTTTAAGCGGATAGCGATTCTTCGAGCGACCAGCGGGTTCCCTGCTTTTAAGCGTACAGCGGCTCTTATTCTTGCAGCTCACAACTTGGAACTGATTCTCTCCGGAGAACTGCGAACCGTTCAACGGTCAACCAGGTTCTCTTGCTCTTTCCTACCACGAACCCACTACCCCCAACCCCGGTCCGATCCGTCACCCCTTCATTCCGGATTGCATGAAGCTTGATATGAATGCCTTCTGGAAAATAGCGAAAAAGACAATTAGTGGCAGTATAACAAGCAAGGTCGCTGCCATCAACAAAGTCCAGGCAGCCGCACTTTCTGAGGCCTCCGCAAGCATCGCAAGGCCGACGGTCAATGTGCGAGCTTTGACGCTGTCTGTAACTATCAAGGGCCAGAAAAATTCGTTCCAGTGATAGGTCACGCTTATGAGCGTAAAGGCAAGATAGGTCGGTTTAAGCAGCGGGATGGCTATCGAGATCATGAACCTGAAGGTTCCGCAGCCGTCAATAGTCGCTGCCTCTTCCAGTTCTCTCGGGATTGCTGCGAAGCCCTGTCTCAGCAAGAAGACGCCGATTGCAGAGGCCACATACGGAAGCGCAATGGCAGTCTTCGTATCTAACAGGCCCATTTTGCTGATCGTCAAGTAGTTCGGAACTATGAGCGTCTGTGGAGCGATCATGAGCTGCACAAGCAGAATCATGAAGAGAATCTTCTTGAATCTGAATTCCATTCTGGCGAATGCGTAAGCGGCGAGAGTTACTGTTACAAGTTGCACTGCGAGAAGTCCGAAGGCATAGAGAATCGTGTTGAAATAATACCTCCCGAAGGGGATTATGTTGAAGACCTCTTTGAAGTTGTCTAGAGTCCATTTTTCGGGAAGCCACTTTGGAATCATCGAAAAGACTTCAGTAGGTTCTTTGAAGGCCGTAACGACTATCCAATAGAGCGGGAAAGCGAGAATCACGGCAAAGACTATCATTAACGCGATCGAGACCCACTTAGTCGTTCTTCCTCTTTTCGTCATAGTCTCTCACCCGATTCATAGAAGACTCTCCTTTCCATGAAGAAGAAGGCGAGCATTGTGAATATCAACAAGAGCACAAGGAGTATCACGGTCAGTGCCGAGGCATATCCGAAGTCCCAGTACTTGAAGGCCACCTGATAGATGTAGTAGACAAACATGTTCGTAGTGTTTGCCGGACCGCCTCTCGTCATGAGATAGATCTGATCGACCGCCTGGAAGGAGTTTATTACCGCGATTATGAATGCGAAGAATGTTGTCGGTGATAGCAAGGGCCAGGTTATCTTCCAGAATTTGCGCCAGGCAGAGGCACCGTCTATCGTAGCGACCTCATAGATTTCTGTCGGTAACTGCTGCAGCCCGCCGAGAAAGATCACCATATAGTATCCCGCGTTCTTCCAGATGGCAACAATGATCAAAGCCCACATAGCAAACCTGCTGTCGCTTACCCATTCAATACTGGGTATGCCGATCTTCCCGAGAATGTAGTTTAGGAAACCATATCCAGGGAGGAATATGTAAAGCCAGATCATCGATGCGGCGGCCATCGGTATGACGTTGGGGTAGAAGTAAGCCGTCTTAAAGAAAGAGCTTCCGATAATTTTCTGATTTACCAGAAGTGCAAGAGCCAACGCCAGAGCCATGGTTATGGGGACTGTCACAAATGCATAGAAGAGATTGTTCCCAGCTACCTGCCAGAACAGGGGAGTCGAGAAGGCTCTCTTAAAATTGTCGAGGCCCGTGAATACCGGCTCCGGCGTTGCCATATTCATTCTCATGAAACTCAGAAAGAGAGACCTGAATGCCGGGTAGTATGTAAACATGCCAAGGAAAAAGAATGTCGGCGCTATGAAAATCCACGGCAGAATTTTCTTTTTCGTTTTCGTCTTCAATCTACACACCTCCCGGCACTGGACAGGTTGATTACTTCTTATAAGGAGCAAGAATCATTTCGACTTCTTCCTGCAACTGTTTAAGCCCTGCGGAGATCGACACTCTCTCATCGAGGATATTCTGAAGAGTTGTCAAGAAAACCTCCCTAATCTGCGAGTTACTGTGGAAGGCCATCTCCCTTCTAGCAACATCAAGTTGATCTCTTGCCACCAGAATGTACGGGAATCCCTCCGCGAACTCCTTAAGAGCCTCAGTTTCGAAGGCGTCTTTGCGAACCGGTATGTATCCCGTACCTATGCTCCACCTCGCCGAGTTCTCCGGTTTGCTGAGCCACTTGACGAAGGTCCATGCGGCCTCCTTGTTCTCTTCGGGAATTCCTTTGAAGATGTAGAGGTTTCCACCTCCCGTTGGAACTGCTTTCTTGGCTTCTCCGGGAAGCGGAGCCACTCCAAAATCGAACGTGGCCGAGTTCTTTACGAAGCTGAGACTACCGGTAGAGTTGTACATCATCGATGCGGCGCCGGCAACGAAGTCCTGAGAAGCGGCTCCGTAGCTTCTGTGCCTTGGCATGACTCTCTCGACATTGGCCATGTAGGTCCACTGTTCGACGGCCTTTGCCACTTCGGGCGTGTCGAAGTAAGACTCCGTTCCCGTTTCATTCGCGTACTTTCCACCTGCCTGAAGAATCCATGCCTGAATTGTCCATGTGTCGTCTGTAATGTCTTCGAAGCCCCAGCGAGTAACGTTGCCGCGCGAATCCTTGACGGTGAGTTTTTTGGCTGCCTCAAGCAATTCCGCCCAGGTTTTCGGGGGATTTTCGGGATCTAGCCCCACTTCTCTAAAGTGGTCCTTGTTGTAGTAGAAGATCGGGGTGCTTCTCTGGAACGGTATGCTCCATGTCACGCCGTCGATCATCGAATTCTCGAGGAAACCGGCATAGAAAGGTTCTGTGAAGTTCGCGTCTTCTCCCACCATGAACTGATCCATATCTTCGATAAGATTCATGTCAAGAAGCGAGAAGATGTCGATGGCGAGAAGTAGCGCAACATCTGGAGGATTCTTTCCCTGAGCGGCTGTTACAGCCTTCTGCATTGTCTGATCGTAATTTCCGCTGTAAATCGGTTCGACGAAGATATCTGGATGCTCGCTGTTGAAGTCTGCAACGACTTCATCCATTAGAACGGCGAGCGCTCCGGCTACCTGAACGGGAAAGAAGAATCTAAGGTTAGTTACCGAAAATGCTGTTCCCGCAATAAGCACAAGTGAAACCAAGATTACTAAGAAAGTCTTGAAACCGAGTTTCATCTCTTACCCCTCCTTTTCGCGTTTTTTCTGAAGCGACCCATGAGGATGGACGGTCTAAACATATGGTTTTCTACGATAACCTCTTCTCCACTGAAATCGATCAAAGTAAACGAACCCGGGATACTACTCAGTTGATTCCATGTGTCGGTGAATGAGGGCACCGAGACGTAAAGAATTCCGTTTTCAGAGGCAATGCTTGGCCAGTGAACGTGGCCATTTATTGCGGCGATTACGTTTTCGCCTCTTTCAAACATCTGAAGCAACTCTCGCTTGTTTTCTACGTAGGCGAGATTCTCAATGCTCTCAAAATGGACATTCCTTTTTAGAGGTTGTTCATCGAGAGCCTGGTGAGTGAAAACGACTTTCTTTTCCGAAGAAGCCACAATCTCCTTTTCCAGCCATCGGAGTGCTTCGTCTGAAACCATCCCTCCAACACCCTGAACAATTGGGTCCTGCGTATTTAAAAGCAGTAAACGTAATCCTTTCAATACAACGGATCGGTTGCCGAGCTTGTTGCCTATTGCTTTTTCATGTTCCTCCTGAGTGAGATTGTCCAGATCGTGGTTCCCAGGAATGTAGTATACCGGGCATCTAGACCGGGCCAGAATGCCCGATATCTCTCGTAGTGTTCTGGCATCGCTTTCCTTGTCTACGGGGTTCAGTCTGTCTCCTAGATCGACAATCGCGTCCGGTTGGATGTTTTCGTTAACGAAATCGATCCATTCGCTCAGGAGACCGTTAACGAGGCTTCCTTTGAGTGACGACCTGTCGGGTCCGGCATGCAGATCCCCTATAACGACGAGCCTTGTGGCTATCACGAAATCACTTCCCTCTCGCCCTTGAAGATTCTCTGACAATCAGCCTGGTTCCGAGTTGAAAAGAGATCTTGTTCTTCCTCTCGCCGCTTATATACTGGAGTAGTAGGTTCGCGGCCCTTGTCCCTATTTCGTATGTATTCTGATCCAGAGTTGTCAGAGCCGGAGTGAACTGGGCCGAAAGGAAGATGTTGTCGAATCCGGTGACCGATATCTCTTCGGGAACTCCGATAGAAAGAGCCTTGCATGACACAATAGCGCCGAAGGCAATCAGATCGTTTGCACAGACAACTGCGTCATAACCACTTCCGGGGTCTGACAGCTCAGAGAATGCCCTTTCATAACCGGACTCGTATGTGAATTGCCCTCTCGTTACCTTAACATCCACACTGGAATATTCTTGCGCGACGGCCCTGGCAGCCTCCTCTCTATCTAAAGAACTCGAAACGTCTTCAGGACCGCCAAGATAAAGAAAACTCCTGTGACCTTCGTCGTAAAGATAATCAAAAACGTGCTTCATTGCACTGAAGTTGTCTATGGAAACGGATGGAAGAGTCTTTGACCAGCGTCTTCCCAACAGCACAATCGGACAACCAGATTCCTCTATCAAGGTTTCGACTGATCTGTTGTAGCCGGATCCAATGAAGAGGATACCGTCGACATGCTTTGAGAGAAGAGTGTTTATTGCTTCCCTCTCGAATTCAAGCTTTCCATCTGAATTGGCAATTATCAGGTTATAGCTCTTTCTTCGGAGTTCTTCCTCTGCACCCTTCATCATCAATGGGAAGTGTGGATTGGATAGGTCGGGAAGGACCATTCCCACGGTGAAAGTCTTCTTCATTCTGAAGCCCCTCGCCAGAACGTTAGGACTGTAGCCCATCTCCTTGACCGCTTTGAGAACGTTTTCTCTATTCTCTTCACTGACTGTGGAAACGTTATTCAAGACTCTTGAAACGGTGGCAGTCGAAACGCCTGCCTTCCGCGCTACATCTTTAATTCTAACGGTCATCTCCAATTCTCCTTCATCAAGTAATCGATTACGTAATCGATTACTCATAAAGAGAATACCATCTTGCTTCATCTGAAACAAAGTCCTCTAGAGAGGAAAGAGAGTCGTTTATTTTTGTCTGAAGGGAGATATGATGGAAATCTTTACTGAGGAAAACTCTAGTGTCGATTATGAGCTATTTGCTTAAGTTATCGTGTTTCCAGATGCCTGGAAAACACTCGTACTCTCTTCCCTAATTAACAATTTTTCTCTCGCAACAGACGCCGCAGATGCGATCGCGTTGCTTCAATTACTGAAAGTTAGTGCCTAGAAACAGTAGTAGTTGAAAGTTCAATGATTATCGACCAAAGGAAGTCTATAGAAAGCCCCGGCGCCTGGGGCTTTTGCTGCTATTTCTTCAGAAGTTTAACGGGACGGCAGATAGAATATCCATAATTCTCCGGGTCGCTCCTCTGGTAGATCGGATTCTCAGTGTTCCATTCATAACCCGAGTCTTCGGGATTCCAGTTCCAGGCCAGCTCGTTGACGGTTGACATGACTGCGGTGTTTTCTTCCTCGTAATTGTAAGGTGGGTAGTGAATACAACATACTCACTCTCTGAAACAACAGTACACTCCATACCTTTGGGAACCTCTCCGTTGTAATCCATCGGTACTTTGATTCCGTACAGATAGCCGCGCTTCTCTCCCTCGAAGTACCATCCTCCAATCTGACCATTAAGGCTTTGAATGCTTTCGAGCAAACCCGTCACTGTGTGACAGTCCTGACCGGGAATGCCTTCCTGAAGTTCCCAGAAGTGGAAGTATCCCTTAGCGTTGATATTCCTGATTCCGATGAACTTGTGTGCGGGCAGTTTCTCGATCTTCACTTCGATCCTCTCCAGTTACTTTTCGCTCAAGTTGCACCTCCTTTTGATGCCCAGAAAGTGGGGGTCGTAGACGATCCTTTTCAGCAGAAGGGGAATAGGCTTTGGGGACATTCTGAACTCTTTGGGTGAAATAGAATATGCTTTCTTGAACGATCTGCTGAAAGCCGCCTGCGAGGAAAACCCATTGTCGATAGCTATCTCGGCGATCGACTTCTCTGTATCTCGAAGCTCCAGCGCGGCCTTGCAGATCCTTCGAAGCCGGACGTAATCTCTCAGCCTAATCCCGGTAAGAGCATGGAACTTCTTTGTACAGTAGAATGGCGAGTAGAAAAGGTTCTCGCTCACTTCCGAGAGAGTTAGCCCATCTTCTAGATTTCGCTCGATAAGTTCGATTATCTGCTGAACGTTTTCGTGCCATTCGTACACAGCGATCCCCTCCTGAAACAAATATATCTGAAACGAGGGCCGAATTCTTGATTTGAGTTGCACTATATGAAATGCAATCATGAATCAAGAGCGCTAGGGCTTACTGGCAAGAAGTTCACTAGTACAATCGATTATGGGACTCATAGTAATGTGTTCCAAAATAACTACATAAGAAAACTCTGCTCGCAAAACGGAAAAGCAAAGAGAGATACTCTGTCGAATCCTAAGAAACGTAATTGGTCCTACTACTGGTCCCTTAAGAACCGCTATACGCTGTGAAGAGCAGTTCCAAGTTGTCAGTTCCGAGTTCCAGCTACAGAACCAAAATCAAAAACATCACAGCTCATCATTCTGAAGGAAAAGCCGTCCTTCGTTCGTCCAGGATCATGAACCAGTCCTTCGAAGAGCAGGTGCAAGTCGTCAGTTCCAAGAATAGCAACTGAAGCAACAATGCATTACCTTGATAGCTAGACAAGTTCATGACGGATCATGACGTTTTCTACAACGACCCCGGACGACGTGGACCGTCGACGGTCAATGATTGTGAATTCTCGTCTTTTCGCGAGCGGAGCGAGAGTCTCGACATACTCTTTCTCGATACATCCTCTATTCTGCCCGCGAAGCGGAACTGGCCTCGTGGAAGGCGAGACTGGCTCCTGAAGATCCGCTGCACGCTTATGAACATGAACCCGCTGATCGCTGATCGCTGGGTAGAGCAAGAACCCGCTGGGAAGAGCCAAGAGCCGGTGAGAAGAACCGCTGAACGCTGTGAAGAGCCGTCCTTTGCTTATGAAGAAGGAAGAGCTTCCTTAAACAGGGATTCCGGTCAAGTGCAAATGAACAGCTCTTAGTCCTTGTTCTAAGCATGAGCACTGAAGGAATCAGCTATCTGGAAGCGAAAGCTTCCTCAAGAACTCCGAGGCGCAATCTTTGATCAGGGTTGCTCCCGCGGTATTTTGATGAACATGATCTACCGTCAACAGAAATCCATTTTCCTGCGAGAGAGCGTCCCAACTCTTTCTCAACAAGGTGTGTTTGATTATCATTCTCAATGTGAATTCCCAGGAGACTTCATGCCCTGACGAAGGTCTTTTATCTGCCTTTTTCAGGTAATCGCGCTGACGTTCATTGAGATCCATATAGCACAAGTCCATCTGTGAGGTTATATTCTTGATTAGTTCAGAATACTCCACGCTTCTCTTGAAGAGAATATGTTCGGAGTCTTCTGTGATCAAAGGCAGCGACATTACGCCTATATGAGCAATGGAAGCATTCTTGAGCCTTTGCAATATTTCGGCGAGGTTTCTTGCGTAGCTCTCTTTTGAAGGTCTCTCGGGTAGTCCATTCTTTCTGATATAGGCTTTCATGGTCTTTTCTGAGTAGGTCGCCCACACGTCATTAGTTCCTACCAGGAGAATAGCAATATCTGGCTTCATGCTGGTCACTTTCTCGATTCTCTTGAGAACATCATAAGAGAGGTTTCCATTCACTCCACTATTTATAAACTGAAGCTCTCCCCCGAATTCGCTTTTCAGCATCTCGAAGTAACTCACACCCACTCGACCATAGGTAATACTATCTCCAATACAGGCAACGGTATTCATGAGCAGTCTCCTCATTTTCACTTCATACTATTATAGTCTTTATAATGCTCCATCCACTTCAATAAACTGCCGCCTTGAAAGACCATCATTTCTTTGAGGGTAGGGTCGGAAAAATAGGGACTCCATTTTATCAAGAGCGAAAGAGCGGTTCCGGCGCGCTGCGCCCAAGTTTTTCGTTCCGACGCTGCGCGTCCAGGTTCTTGCTTAAAACCGGAGAGGTGAGCGCAAGAGCGCCGAGGAACATGGACGAACGCAGGGCTGCTTCGCAGGACGCATTGCACTGAGGAGCATCGGTGGACGCAAGACTGCCTTCGGCAGGAAGCGATCTTAAAGCCAGTCAGAGGCGTTGAACCTTCTGTTTTGGTTCAACGTTGTCTTTAACAAGCGATCAGCGGGTCCTTGTTCTTAAGCGCACAGCGGATTTTCAGGAGCCAGTCACCTTCGGTGGCCAGTCTTTGCTTCGCAAAGGCCAGTCTCGCCTTCGGCGAGGTCAGTTCCGGCTGCGCCGGGCAAACATAGACAATCGAGAAAGGGCTTTGTGGAGAGGTTCGCTTCGCTCACGAGAGAAGAGAGAAGAACCAGTCACTGGTGAAATGAGACGCAAGGCTGGCGAAGAGCACGCCAGGTCGCAGTGCCCGGGAAATAATCAGCATTGACGGAAACTCATGCAGCAAAAAGAGCAAGAACTGCGAACTACGCGTCTTCACCAGAAATTAGGTTGTCGAAGATGATAAACGGAATGTGAGCCCTGGCCGAAAGACCGGGTTCAGTTCATTCTGGTGCCGACCGAGTCATCTAGCTTGACACGATACCGGGGGCCAACATAGTCAGTAACGTACATCCAGTTTCCGGCCACACCGTCGAACTGCCAGATGTTTATGTTATTGAGCTTCTCTCTTTCCGACTTCTGCAGGTAGTCCTTCGCAACGAGAAAACCGTTGAAGAGGTCGGTAGACATGATCAGTATAGATCCGAAGAAGAAGATTATCGCGGCTCCAATAATTATGGAAAGCAGCGTTCCTACTGCTCTATCCCTTTTGAGAAAAGCGATCATAGATAAGACAAAGCCCGCTACTCCCAGAGCCATAACAGAGAAGACTGGCAGCGGAATCAGTGAGAATTGTATCTGGGCAAAGAGCAAGACAACGAAGGCCAGACTAAGAAAGAAATCCCAGTTGTCTAATCGTGAATGGGGAAGGAAGGTAATCTTCATGCCAACATCTCCTTTGATTCAGCCGCTGGGATTGACACCTGCTATCTGAGGCACGAGTGAATCCTGCCAAGAGAATGGATGCGATAGCAAAAGAATGAACGATAGAAGAAACCTCTCCTATGTATCTTCTTCAAGATCATATATCTGTGAGCTAGAAAATAGAGCGATAAAGTGACTTCAATACAGGCGTTTGAAGTGGACTTTGGTGCGGTGAGAAGGCTGTTGGCAGGCCTTTTGCTTGTTTCCAAAGGATAGACTATGATAGTATTGTCTTCTTATTTCAGATGGGAGGGATATGATTTGAGCGACGGATATCTCACGATAGAGGAGCAGCTTTCGCTTCCTGTTGTAAACAGTCCCGTTATCTCGGCCGATGGCAAAAAGGTTGCCTATACGGTTAGGCGTACAGACTGGGACGACAATAAATACCTCAGTACGGTTGTTGTCTATGATGCAGAAAGTGGGACTGCTCTGCATGTCTCGAACGATGAATTCGACTCTTCTCTTCCCGATTGGGCTCCTGATTCTAGGAGACTTGCCTTTCTCCAGAAGACCGGCGGCGAAAACAAGAACGACGTTATGATCTTCGATTTCGAAGAGAAGCGAACGTTCAAACTGCTAACTTTCGAGAACGACATAAGCCAGATAAAGTGGAGCCGTAAGAACGACGGGCTTTATCTAGTTGCTGCCTCTCCCGAAAGCGAGGAACTTAAAAAGAGGAAAGAGAACTACGGCGAATTCGACTACATAGATGAAGAACCGAAGAACAGCTCTCTTTACTTCGTTCATCTATCACGCGCAATGAAGAAATACTCTTCAAGGTTCGAACTGCCCAAGGATATGAGATCTGAAGAGACGCTTTTCGATGAAGTAACCGACGGTAAAGAGTTTCATGTCTCTTCGATCGCTCTTTCTCCTGACGGAAATCATGTCGCCCTTCTTGCGCCTCCGACGAGCGATGTAAACGACTTCGACAAAGCAAAAGTATTTCTCATGAATGCCGATAGGAAACTGAAAGAACTGCCGCTGACGCATCCCAGGGGATTCGCATTCTCTCCTGATTCGAAGAAACTTGCAGTCGTTGTGCCCGAAGAAGAAGATCCCTGGATGGATAACGGGGCCGTTGAGATCGTAGATCTTTCAGATCTCTCAAAGAAACGGGTGGTGGTAAAACACGATCTGAACATAGAGCTGGTTTCCTGGACAGAGAAGGGCTTCTTCGTGAGCTGGATAGAGGACTGCACGATCAGCCTGGGCCTGCTGGGAGAGAAAGGCACCATCTCACGGCTGACGAATGAGGATCAGCTGGTTATGGCTTCCAGTACGACGCCAAATGGAGAGCACTTGGCGATGGCCATGGCCACAGATGATGAACCTGTCGAGATCTACCTCGACGGGAAGAAGATAACGGATATAGCGTCTTTGCAGCCCAAGAGAGAAAGGGTACGAAAGGAAAGGCTCTCTTGGAAGAGTAACGACGGCACCGAAATCCACGGCGTCTTGAATCTCCCGGCCGACTTCGACTCGATGAAGAAACATCCGCTTGTGGTGCTTGTTCATGGAGGCCCCACCTGGACGGCCCTTGCTGCGAGAGTGACCAGCAGTTATTACCCTATCGAGCAGCTTGTTTCAAAAGGAGTACTTGTGCTGGAGCCCAACTACCGTGGGAGCGAAGGCTATGGAAGAGACTTCAGGAAACTGAATTACAGAAATCTGGGGATTGGAGACTACGAAGACGTAATTAGCGGAGTCGATCATCTTATCGAAAAAGGTTTCGTCGACGAAGACCGCATCGGAGTAATGGGCTGGAGCCAGGGCGGGTACATCTCGGCCTTCTGTGCAACTTACGGAAAGAGATTCAAAGCCGCTTCCGTAGGAGCCGGGATATCCAACTGGATGACTTATCATGTGAACACAGACATCCATGAATTCTGTCACCGATACCTCGGCGACAACCCCTGGGAAGATCCTCAGATATACGAGCAGACTTCGCCTATCTCATACATAAAGAATGCATCAACGCCAACCCTCATTCAACACGGCGGCTCGGACACGAGAGTTCCACCGCCTAACGCCTTCGAACTTTATCAGGGGTTGAGAGAGATGAACGTTCCCGTCAGACTCGTGATCTACAAGGGCATGGGTCACGGTGCAGACAAGCCCGGCCTCCACAGGGCGATAATGATTCAGAATCTCGCCTGGTTCAGCCACTATCTTCTCGGCGAACCTTTAGAAGAGTCTTTCAAATTGAAAAGGGTCGATCGGGAGAAGACTGAGAAAAGCTAACACAGCAGGGCGTTTTGCATTGCTGCCTAGAATATACAGTGTTCTTGTCTATTTGTGCCGAGACCCTGTATTCCAAGTTCGTCTGAAACGAGTGGAGAGGTCCGGTTCAGCGGGTTTGGATAAGTGTAAAATCGAGATTCGAAGAGCCTCAGAACCCTTCAGTCCGAGAGGTGTTGAAATGAAGATCTTCAAGAATGGAAATCTCATGGTCGTGACAGATGACAAAGGGATCATCGACTGCGACAGCGAAAAGGCGGCCGGACTTTACCTGGAGGACACCCGTTTCATTTCGAGAATGGTCCTCAAATCATCGTTACCACTCAAAAGACTTCACTCTGACTTTTCATGGGACGGGATTGAAGTCCGCTATCTTGGTCTATCTAAACCCGAGGCTCCACATTTCGATATCTTTGTAACCGAAAGCCTCCGCGCGGAGGGAAACTCACTTTACGCAGAGCTCACGGTCAGGAACTATTCGGCAGAGGATATAGAAGTGTCCTTCGAATTTGAAATCAGCTGCGCCTTTGAAGACATGTTTTCTGTTAGAGGAGAAAACGACGCTTACAAAGGGCTGGATATATCTAGGACGCTGTCATCATCTACAACGAATAACTTTGAGTTTGAAAGTGACTTCGAGAAAGACATCGTTGAGAACTCTCTACCGGCTCTTTCAACTAAAATAAAGTCTGGCGGAAGTTCCAGGCTTTCCGGGAAGCTCAGACTAAGCAAAGAATTGAAGAAAGAAGCGATCTTCAAGAAGCTGTTGTCGGAAAGACCCGTGAAGGACATCTCACCTGTCAAAGACACTCCACTGCTGAATGAAAGGGAGCTGGGGGATCTCAAGACTCTCATGATTCCCACGATCTACGGGGACTTTCCTGGAGCGGGACTTCCCTGGTACGCGACCGTCTTCGGAAGGGATAGCCTCATCTTTGGCCTTCAGACAGTTGATCTTTTTCCCAAAATAGCGAGAAATATTCTTACGGTACATGCTCACCTTCAAAGTAAAGAGGAAGATCAAAAGACCGAAGCGCAGCCGGGAAAGATCGTTCACGAGACACGCCTGAACGAGCTTTCTCTGTCAGGGAAACTCCCCTTCGAAAGATACTATGGAACGATCGATGCTACCCTTCTCTTCATAATGCTAGCTCACAGGTATTACGTTCAGACAGATGACAGTAACTTCGTGAAATCCATTGAGAAGAACGTCATGGCAGCTGCAAAATGGATCGACGATTATGCCGACCCAGATAACGACGGATATATCGAGTTTGCTCCTTCGGGCAGCGGCCTCGTAAATCAGGGCTGGAAGGATTCCTCAGATTCGGTGAGCTTCGCAGACGGAAGGCTTGCAGAACCGCCCCTTGCCCTCGTAGAGGTTCAGGGATATCTGTACGACGCCTTCAAATGCCTCGAGAAGCTCGTTGTTCTCTTTGACAAACGAGAGATGGCCTCGCTCTATGCCTCTAGAGCGGCGGCTCTAAAGATCAAGTTCAATCGTGATTTCTGGCTCGAGAGCGAGAGCTACTTCGCTACGGCTCTCGATAAAGACAAGAACCCGGTCGATTCGATAACCTCAAACCCAGGCCACTGCCTCATGACAGGGATAGTGAACGAAGACTGGGCAGGTGCTCTGGCAGACAGGCTCTTTTCCGAAGAAATGTACACCGGCTGGGGAATAAGAACGCTCTCGAGCAGAATGAAGCGCTACAATCCCTTCTCTTACCACAACGGTAGCGTCTGGCCTCACGACAACTCGCTTATTCTGCTTGGGCTTATGAATTACGGCTTTTCGGAAAAGGCCAAGGAGCTCGCTCTAGACCTCTTGAAGGCGAAGGAAAGGCATCATGACAATCGCCTCCCCGAACTCTTCAGCGGTCTGTCAAAAATCGAGACGTCAGGAAAGTTAATAGAGTATCCCGCAAGTTGTTCCCCTCAGCTCTGGTCGATAGGAACGCTCTTTGTGATCTCAAGCATTCTGGCGTCTGATTCGGCCTGACACAATTTCCTGAATATTCTGGAAGACGAAAAATCAACCCGACAATGGAATCCACTCCATAGAGCTCTGATAGTCTTCGTTAGCTGTAGTGGCTTTCACTCTGAAGATGGTCCATCTCGTAGCCATAGAAGAGCTTGTAACTCCATTTACGCTTTCTGATCCTCGTCTCTTAGACATGAAAGAACTATCGAGATCTGTGCCCTTTGGCTACCATGAAGCTTTTCACGCCTGTGATAACGGTCTTCAGGCTTGACTATCTGATTTGTCGCTGTCATCTTGTCGAGACGAACTTTCGGCCAACTTCTCACCCTCTTTCCTCAGCCGCTTTGCCTTCGCTTTTGCTTTCTTTGCGCTCTTTTCTTTCATCTTTTCGTACATGTCTCTTATCCAGACATCGACAGGCGCCTTCCACTTCTCCGCTTTGTTGGGTATATTCTTTATCATCGTCTTTGGACTTATTCCCAGTTCCTTCGCCATGCGTATCGTTTCATCACCGACTCTGCATCTCTTCTTGACTTCCTTCCATTCTTCCTCTCTTTTCTTGTTAGCCATAATAACCTCCCGAAAACCTTCTTGATATTCTGAACATGAACAGGCGATATCTCGGGGCCGAAAACATGAAGCTCATCTTACAGTGCAAGATAATGAGCACGCCGGTTCTCAATAAAGAGACTTCTAACCCGGAGTTGTGAAGAAGTACTTCTTGTTTACAAATGAAAGTCTAGCATACCTCATCTTCAGAAGGAGAAATCACTGAAGAATTTGTGCCATAAACTTTACAAACAAGTCATCGTATTTCGATTATTAGACTCAGTTCCGCTCCTATAACTGAACTCATGGATTGAGTGAGCATAATTATACTAGTGGCTCAAATAGTATGATTTGCTAGAGAAGAAAGCCTCTCAAGACCATTGAAGAGTCTAGAGCGGGATCCTCCATCGAGAAGCTTCGATCGGTTTCAGAGTCAACGAAATGCAAGAAAGCGAGTCTGTCACTGAAGAGGAGACTAATAAACGTGAGAGGGATTCCGCCTGACCTTGATGTGATCTCCCGGGAGCCTGAAATATTTGGACTGTTGTCAGCATGCCCGAAATAAATAGCAAGACGGAGCCGTTCTGAGAGCAAAATGCGAAGCAGTCTCCGTTGTGGTTCTGAGGGGGCAGTGCTTTCTGCATGCCCGATTGCTCACGAATACTCTGCCCGTGTTGCGGCAATATCAATCTTCCTGCCGTCTTAGTATCCCCTGGATGAACTCGGCCTTTCCATTTGTATAGGCTTCTCTGTTGTCTCTGAACTTTTCGGCAAGCTCTTTCTTGAGAGCTGCATACTGTTCCGCAGCCTTGCTGTTTTCGCGCAAGTAGTCCCTGAAGAAGATGTGCTCTCTCCAAAACTTGCTCTCAAAAACGACCATGTGTACGTGATAATCTATCTCGCTGCCGGATCTCTCAAAGTATCTTCTCTCCGGCATTGAATCCTCGTGTTCGGGTCTGTAAAGATAGCCCGTTCCTTCAATGAGCGGTACGCAAGAGTCGGTCTGTTCAAGTGAAGATACGCCAATCATTATGTCGATAACCGGTTTTGCCCTAAGCCCCGGAACGGCCGTACTCCCTATATGTTCTATCGTCTTCTGTAGCTCATTTAGTGAAGCAGAAATCCGCCCGGCTTCCTCCTTGAAGAGTCTAGGCCAAGCAGCACTGTACTCATCTACTATTACTTGCTTTGCTCTCATTCAAATCACCGTTTTAGATTAAGTTGCTAAAAGTACCTTAAAAAGCATTATGAGTGACGATTTTGGGAAAGATCGATTCGAGAATGCAAACCTTCTCAGGAACTTCTGAGATTCCCCATGGGATGTTCTTCCAGGAGCCTTTCCGAATCCTCCCATGTCGCCACAGACTTATCGGCGAAAGCCTTCCCGCCAGGAGAGGGACAAGATCCGAAATCTCTACCTCGAAATCTTCTACGGCTTCCGTTGTCTTCGCTACACCGTCTCCGATTTCGATCTTCACATTGTTCTCGGGAAGCAGCCCGTCATGTATCTTCAGAACAACGCTTCCGGAGACAGAAGTATCCATGAGTCTTGAGATAACCTGAAGCGGGTCGAGAATTCTAACCATCCGCGATGAGGCATCTATCATCTTGAGCTCTTTTCCAGCCTGCCATCTCGAATGGAAGAAGAGTTCTATTGGAAAATCTGGTGGCATTGTCCTCATTTCGAAAGTTGCAATCTGGTCCCTATGATTCAGCAAGAATCTCTTCAGTGAATAAAGGCCGGCAAGATCGGTGAAGTTGAATTTCTCGATCACCATCTTCCTTTCTTTCTTGGAATAAATCATCATTCCATGGGGTGTGCCCTTACCATCTGTGGCAACGGCTCCGAAGAGATCTTTCTTGTGGAATATCTCCTGGCTGCAAGCGTTAATTTCCAGCGCCTCGGTGTAACGAGAGGTTTCCCACATGACTTTCCGGGCCTCTTCAATTAACGTTTTCATCTCTTCATTGTTTAGAAGCTTGCCGGAAACTAGCTTGAGACTGTCGTCTTTTAGTTCATCTGAAAGAAGAGAATGATCGAAAGTCAACTCAAGGCTCTCGAAGCCAAGCCCGAACCCCAGCCTTACGTAGAAATCATGCTTGAAAGGATCGAGCATTATGAAAGTGGCTCCATTTTCTACAGCCTCCTGTATGTCTTTAAGGAGGATCGCTTTTGTTATACCTTTGTTGCGGTATTCGGGCAGTGTAGCCACCGCCTCGACGTACCTGCATTCAAAAGGTTTGGTGCGGATCTTCGCTAGATACTTGTAGCTTATGTATGCGGCCACTAGCTTTTCCTCATCGAATGCACCCCATACATATTCCCATAGCGAGGGATCAGAAAAGAAGAATTCGCTCTCTTCTGGTTCGAAGTATTCGAATGACATAAGGAAGATCTCTACGATTCTGTCTTTATAAGAGCTGTCGACTCTTCTTATCTCCATCAAGCACCTCTTTTCCCAACAATGATACCAGATCATCATTCTATGCTCTCATTGGTATTTGCC
The DNA here is from genome assembly GCF_002896535.1 of Mesotoga sp. B105.6.4. Taxonomy (NCBI): domain Bacteria; kingdom Thermotogati; phylum Thermotogota; class Thermotogae; order Kosmotogales; family Kosmotogaceae; genus Mesotoga; species Mesotoga sp. B105.6.4. Next base: position 27,173 of record NZ_JWIM01000074.1, read on the forward strand.
ATACTGTTAGCTTCCCAGCTTGAGAATCAGAACCGAGAGGTTATCTTATCTTTGTAAACCATTTGAATGGAATACATTTGACTTATCTAGAGAATGAGGAACCTCTTACAGAATCCTTGAGTATACTGATTAAATCCCTATAGCATCATAGCATCTTCGTTTACTGAGCTTTCCGAACTAGAGGACGAGATTTTCAGTTCATACTAGTGCGAGGGTATTCAAAAGGCACACAGTTTGTAGGTTATTAGGATATAATAAATATATGAGTGAATTGTTAAGGAAGCTGTTAGTGTCTTGACCAACAAAACATTCATGCAAAGACAATACAGCTCGACAATTGCCTGATGGCAATGTTGGAGGGGATCGTATGGGTGTAGTTAAGATTATTGGAATTGTGCTTGTTGTAGCCGGCGTCCTGGGTTTGGTGTATGGAGCGTTCACATACACTAAAGATAGTCACACTGTCGATCTTGGCGTAGCATAGATTGAGGTGAAGGAGAAAGAAACTGTACAGATTCCGATTTGGGCAGGTGTTATCTCAATAGCAGTTGGCTGTGTACTTCTGTTCTTGCCGCTTAAGAAAGGCTAGTCAGCTTTATCTGACGGCTGACGAAAACCCTCGAAATCGGTCTCCATATCCTACCACCACTCTATCAAATACTTATAGTCATCTCTTAAGCTGATTTTCTTGTGGTGCATTACGGATGTGCGCAGAGATCCAAGGACCGGGCAGATGTGTCGAAAGTGAAATCTAGAGGATTTCAAGTGTGTCTTGCCAGCTCAAGACTTCGGACTTTCGTCCAACAATATCCGAAGACGGTTCTAGACAAATCGTCTTTGCTTTAGACCACAATGTCTCGAAAGAGTTATCCTAAGTCTTTAAGAACCGGCAGTCAAGTAGTAGCAACATCCTAATTAGACTTTCAATCTCTAGTTCTTGCCACTGCCACTAACCAACGTACAGCGATGTTAGGTAATCAAAAAAAAGGACTTCTGTGGCCAGGATCTTTGAAAATAAGATCCTGGCCAACTCTTTGAAAGGCCCTTTTAGGCTGTATAGACGGCGAACGGTTTTTCCTTATCTAAGGTTTCTCAAAAGTAGTATTGAAGAGAAGGATCGGATGAGAAGAACTCGCTCCCTTCGGGTTCGCGGTATTAGTAATGAAATCAGGATAACTCGACTATCCTATCTTTGTAGGATATGTCGATTCTCCCTAGTCTGCCAAAAACCTACAGCGAGATCCCACAAAAATGATGGCAGATTTCACTACTCTCCCCTTTTAGCAAGTGGAAGCGAGGGTCACTTCTTTGCCGAAAATGCAAGTCTCTTTCGCTAGATGTGGGACGTAAAAATGATCGAATAGGGCATTTCCGGGCGGCGATCAAGGTGGTGCAAGAAACACGTGATTGGCCTTTAGAAGAGGAGAATCCTTCTGTAAGGTATTTGACGTTGACTTCTCTTCTGGGTCATGCAGAAGATTCGAGCGAATCAGAAGAACGACAGATGAAATAATGAAGCGTGGGGTGGTGCCTGCTTTGCTCGACCTCCAGAACGATGACGGCTCGTGGGGAACACCCGAGAGATTCTACACGGATAAGTATCGCGGAACCGTCTGGAATCTGATCATTCTGGCAGAGATGAGGGCAGATCCAGGCAATCCTGGGGTAAAGAAAGCCTGTGAATTCATATTGAGCAATTCGCAAGAGACAGAGCTAGGAGGGTTTCGTATTCTCGAAGCGCCAAGAGACTGTCAGGTCTCCCGGAAGGTGTAATCCCCTGCCTTACGGGCAACATGGTTTTTTCGCTCATAAGGCTCGGCTACCTTGAGGATGAGAGATTTCAGAAGGCAATCGGCTGGATATACGCCTTTCAGCGGACGGATGACGGAGTAGATAAACCACCCGTAGGAGAGGTCTACATGAGATACGAATCCTGTTGGGGACGGCAGTCATGCCACATGGGCGTAGCTCAGGCCTTGAAGGCTCTAGCTGCGATTCCGGAGGAGAAACGGAACAGGAAGATAGACGAGAAGATAGCTGAGCTCGCAGAGTACTTCCTGAAACACCGTTTCTACAAGAAGAGTCATGATCCGGAGAAAGTCGCAAAGCCGGGCTGGTTAAGACTTGGTTTTCCCCTGATGTACCAGACAGATGTTCTGGAATTGCTTGAGATATTCGCCGAGCTCAGAATCAAAGATCCCAAGCTTCAGGATGCAATCGAAATCGTTTCACTCAAGAGAAACAAAGAAGGACTCTGGAAGATGCAAAACTCCTTGAACGACGGGATGCTTGTTCCCATCGAGGAAAAGGGAAAGCCTTCGAAATGGCTTAAACTAAAGGCACTTAAGATCCTCAAGTTTTATGCCGAGCTATAGAGGTTTTGTGCCTTTGGCACGGTGCTCAGAGCAATCGTAATAACTCTGCTTACAGTGGAGGGTTTTTCAATTTGCCTCTCTTGAACCGAGATCTGCACAAAGCGCGTCGGTCGTAAAAATCAATCAAATGGAACGATTATACAAGTGATTCATACAGATCGAAGTTCTCCCTCAAAACATTTCGAGATTTTCTGAAAGAAGTTGACGCTAGAACCCTATGAAAGCCTTACATAATAACAGTTACAAGCCCTTCAGGCATCTCTTTTAAGTGTAGAGACACATAGTCACACACTTATCTGAAGTGATCTCTGTGACTCCCCAGAGCAAAAGAGTAGGAGAATTCACCTGTTTGCGAAGTGTCGAACTCCGGGATTCTCTTCACCAAATAACAGATGCTAGAACGCCTCTTCCTCAGTCTGTGGCGAAGTACTCCACCTTCACCGGGAGACGCTTCTCGGCAGACTCGAGGATCGAGAGAACGACAAGCGAGGTGTTGATGGCGTCATCGAGATTTATAAGGAATTCATCCCCAGTCGCCAGACAGTCTATGAAATGGCGGATACTCTCATATGCAAATCCCTTTGCCTTGCCATGAACGAAATGATTTACAAGTACATCGGGATGTTTGCACTCTTTCTGAGTGAAGCTCTCGATCATCTGGTTGTTGCTGAGGTCAAGATTAACCATGCCCTTGCTACCGGTGAAGTTGAACTTGATGTCGTTTACGCACGGATTCGTGTTTGGCGTTATCCAGCTGTTCTCCATTGTTGCTATCCCTCCGTTCTTGAAGGTTAGGATAGTCTGATAAATGTCGGTTGTATCATGCCCCAGGTTTTTCAGAACACCGGAAGAACTGACAGAGTAAACAGAATCTACCTCATCGCCGAAGAACCATCTCAAAGTATCTACCGAATGACTGCCCAAAAACCATAGAATAGACGATTTGCTTGACCAGGGCAGCATATCTGTCGCAACCCAGAGAACGTCATTCAATCTGAAATAGGCGCTTACCGGGTCTCCGAGTTCCCCATCATCAAGCATCTGTTTGGCGACTGCAAAGGGAGGACTCCATCTATTGTGAAGATCGGTCATTACCCGTATGTTGTTGACCTTTACCGCCTTTGATATCCTGATCAGGTCCTCTCTAGTTGTTGCAATTGGCTTCTCTACGAGGATATCCTTTCCGGCATTTGCACAATCGACAACTATCTCACCATGAGCGAAATCCGGTGTGACTACAGATACGGCATCAAAGCCAAGCCTATCTAGCATAAGGCGATGATCTTCAAATACATTTGGAATTTCAAACTCTTCGGCAAATCTCTTTGCTCTTTCTCTGTCATGATCACAGATGCCAACTAGCTCAACTTCTGGATGCTCTTTATACAGGAATGCGTGCGTTCTTCCCCATACACCTGCGCCTACAATAGCTACTCTTTTCTTCACTAAGAGCTCCCCCTTTTTTTCTCGTTGAGAAGAGATTTGCTTCAGTCAATCTTGACTTCTATTTCACATTCAAATGTCCTATCCCATGGAAGACTGAACTTCTCAATCGAGATCCGATTCTTTGAAGAGGAGAAATCATAGATGTCCAGTTTCCTCCCACGAATGAATCTCTCAAGGAACCCTTCTGCTTTCGGTACGAAAACATCGTCTCTGAAGCTTTCAAAGAGTCCTTTGGACTTGCTAACCTTGTATACGTCGCCACCGGATTCATCGATCGTTCTCTCCAGGGTGTTTCTGAGAACCCCCTGGTAAAGATGGTCGTCAAGAAGCCGTGATATGTAAAACTCGGCAAGAGCCTTCTTCTCCACTTCACAGGAACCGGAAGTCAAAGCCAGAGAAAGAAGCGTCCCCAGGCTGTTTGAAGCCGTATTCCAGGCAGAGTATCCCCAGACGTTTTTCAGCCCCAGCCCCAGATAAGCTTCAACAAAGGAAGGGTTGGACCCGTTTGGATAGAAAACGTCCAGTATGAAGACCCTCTGCTTCCTCTTGCTCAGGTTCTCCAGAGCCTCAATCGAATCGGTTGTAGATGTACCGGCGATCAGAATGCCGGTTGTAGAATCTGAAGACTGTCTCATCCCTAGAAGCTTCATATGGGACTCTACGTTCTTGCCAAATTCCCGGTCCTCGAAATCCATTACCTTGTCCCTTGTTGCTGGAGAGTCATAGATGACATCGACAGGATATTCCTGGTCTCGTCTGTAACAAATCATCTCCTGAATTACTTCATCGGCGCCGTTATGAATGAAGACTCTATCTTCGATGTCAAAGTCTTTTGCGATTCCTTCAAGTATGTCTAGTTCTCTCTCCTGAGGGCCATGCTGGAAGGTATCTTCCTGGGCAAGCACAAGAAGATCTGCACAGCCGTCTTTGACGAGCCTGAGGCATTCCTTATTCACCCGGTGATTTCTCAAACGGAGTTCACGATATCTGCTGATAAATCCTCTGGGTAGTTCATCTTCTACGGTCTCAGCCTCTTCCGCCTTTCCATGGCCCGAGAGCCACAGATACTTGTTAAGCATGGTCCACAGTTCTTTCGAGCCAGCCGATGAAACTGAGACCGACGCTCTCCTGACAATAGAAGAAAGGAAAATCTCGGCATCCGGGAATCTTCTCCTCAGCTCTCTCACCGACCTCAGCCTTTCGAGAGCTGTCTCCGCGCTTATTCCCTCCTCCCTTGAGGCTATGAGACCGCCGTAAGATAGCATATCGACAGAGATTATGAATCTGTCTGCCTCCCTTGAAAGCATCCATCCGATCAATTCCTCGCATTCTCCCGGCTTCATGTATCTTCCCAGCAGACTCTTTTTCGGGAGCTCGATCTCAATACCATTAAGATCTGCAATCATGGAAACCAGCTGGTAGTTTGGGGGTCTTTCATCCATTGGAACAACTACTGTCTTCAAAGAATTCCTCCCATCTCGACGATCTCTCTCTGTATCAGGTCAATGTTCACATCTCTGACAAGCTTTCGATGTTTCACGGCAAGTGCCGCAGAAATCCCTGCCGCCATGCCGGTTGCAGTTGCCAGCGGGCTGGTCCTTACTGCGGAAAAGGCCGTATGATCGGCACTGATAGCTCTTCCGGCAAGGATAACGTTCGCCAGACCCCTTGGTATGAGAGAACTCATGGGAATATGGTACTCGCCCGGGTAAGGAATTGAGATCGTCTTCAGTTGTGCCGAACCGGGCAGATGAATATCAATCGGATACGACCCTACTGCAATGGCGTCATCAAATGTTTTTCTATCAATCAAGTCACTAGTTCTCAAAACGTAATCTCCCACTATGTGGGTGGTCTCTCTCACCCCTATGTGACAGCCAGTCTGAATTAGAAATGAGTCTTCAAATCCGGGAATCTCTTTCTTGAGAAAGTCCATGAATCGCCAGACATCGGTGCTCCCGTTGGTCTGGGCTTCAGTTAGTTCTTTGCTTTTGTTGGCGTAACCGGCGTATCTGGTGGTGTTCATGAATATCTGCCCGGGATGGTAGGGGACTTCGAAAAACAAGAGCCTGTCCCTTTTGAAGTAGATTCCGTAGTCGTCAAGCCTTTTCATGAAGCTGAAGAACCCGGCAATTCCCAGATAGCTCAGGTCGGTATGCTCACTTATGACGAAATCATCTCTGTTCTTTGTAACATAAGACACTATCTCTTCTCTATCAACGCCCCCGATTCTCATCACCAAAGTCATCGGCTGGCAGCTGGAAGGGCTTCCGTCTCCGATGTTGTAATAGGCTCCAGCACGTATAGAAAAGTTTCCCTCGCCCGTTGAATCGATGAAAACCTTTGCATTCACTCTGTTCTGCTCGCCTGTGCTGACAGTTGTTATAGAGGTGATTGAGTCTCCCTCTCTCGAAACATGCAGGACAAGTGAGTTGAACAGAAAGTCCACGCCTTCCTCTTTGAGCATCTCAATCAGCAATGATTTCATCTTTTCGGGATCGAAAGGGGTGATTGACTTTACAAATCCAATGGGATCATCTATGTGTCCGTAACTCCCACGCATTGAAACGAGCCTGTCAATGATCTCCTGCCCGATCCCGCCTATCACCTGTCTCTCAGATGAGTGAAATGTCATCATCGGGTTTACGAGGGCAGTAGTAAGAACTCCGCCGAATGACATATCCTTCTCCAGAAGAAGCACTCTTGCTCCTGTCCTGGAGGCAGCAATAGCCGCCGATACGCCAGCCACGCCGCCGCCAACAACTACAACATCATAAACTAAATCCATTTCTTCACTTCCCAGTCTATTTGATTCCAGAACTCAAAGCGGTATCTGTGAAGTACCTTTGAAACACGAGAAATATAAGAATAACGGGCAAAATAGAAACTGTCGTTGCCGCCATAAGTGGTCCCCAGTCGGCTGTGTACCTATTCTTGAACACTTCCAGTCCCAGCTGCAGAGTCCTCATGGACCTGTCGCTTGTTACTACGAGGGGCCAGAGGAAATCATCCCAGGCCTGGGTGAATGTGAAGATCGCAAGGGCCGACATCGCAGGCTTTCCAAGCGGAAGAAAGATCTTCCTGAAGATCTTCAGTTCTGAGGCCCCATCGATCCTTGCAGCCTCCGAAAGTTCTTTTGGAAACTGCATATAGAATTGTCTCATTATGAAAACGCCAAATACGGTCATTATGTGAGGGATTACAAGACCGGCATATGTATTGAGAAGTCCGGTGCCTCCCCTTCCCAGAATATCGTTTCCGCCCACGAGCGGAAATGACTTCACCATAAGGAAAGTCGGAACCAAAGTCACCTGAACGGGTATCATCATAGTACTCAGTAGAAGGATGAACAAAACATTCTTCATAGGGAAATCAAGTCTGGCAAAAGCATAGCCTGCGAGCGAGCAAAACATGAGGTTGAACGCCATCGAAACAAGCGAGACGATTACGCTGTTCATGAAATAGTTGCTGAAGCCTCTTGTGGTGAGCGCCGACTGATAATGTTCCAGAGTAATTGTCTTCGGTAGGAATGTAGGCGGCCAGGTAAATAGCTCTGCGTTTGGCTTTAGAGAGGAGATTGCCATCCAGAAGAAGGGCGACCCGAAAATGACTGCCGCGATCGAAAGAAGTAATATGGTCCTCATCTTGTTCTTCCTCATTCGAAGGCCTCCTTCTGTCTACGTGATCGGAAACTTACGACGGACAGGGTCATGATTATTATCCCAAGAACGAACGACATTGCACTTGCATAGCCCATGTCCATGTAGTCGAAGGCAGCTCTGTAAATAAGAAGCCCGACCGTCGTTGTAGATTGCAGCGGACCCCCTCCCGTCATGACATACATCTCCGTGAAGGACTGAAGAGTGCTGATCATACCGACGATCAATACATAGATATGAACCGGTCTTAGTAGAGGGAGGGTGATCCTGAAAAACCTCCGAATAGACGAGGCACCATCTATCGCTGCCGCTTCATACAGATTCTTAGATATCCCCTGAAGACCGGCCAGATAGATGAGCATGTTCCATCCTGCTCCCCTCCATATCCTCATAGCTACAATGGAGTGAAGGGCGGTGTTTGGATTCCTGAGAAAATTTACAGGGGGTATATTGAAAAGCGAAAGGAGGAAATTCAATATACCGATTTGAGGATCATAGAGCCAGATCCAGATCATGCTTGCCGCAACCATAGGAGTAATGACTGGAAGATAGTAGATCGCCCTGAAAATTCCGATTCCTTTTAACCCACTGTTGACAAGCAAGGCAAGCAGCAGAGAGATCAGCATGTTTAGAGGCAGGACTTCAATTGAGAACTGAAAAGTCACCAGAACCGCTCTCCAAAACTCTGAGTCACCGAATATTCGGGCGTAATTCGCCAGGCCAATGAACCTGGCCTCTCCGAAACCCGAGAATTTAGTTAGACTCAGAAAGAGAGAGACAAATATCGGGACTATTTTGAAGATTATGTTGTAAACTAGCACCGGCGCAATGAATATCAAAGCCGTTACTGTTATTCGCCTCTTGAGACTGCCCGCACCGCTCACGCTTCACCTCTTAGAGATAAATGAGCCGGCCCATCCTTAGGAAGAGCCGGCTTCGGTAATTACTTCAGTTTTCTGATTTCTTCGGCCGCTCCGTCTAACGCGTTCTTCGGAGTCATGACGCCCATAATTGCACGTTCGAGATACTTGGAGATAATATCTCTTGCCTGAACCCAGAAAGGAACATTTGGATTTCCATAGGCATACTTCGAGCCTTCCACGAACTTCATCAGATTTGGATCATTCGCAATGTACTCGGCCACGACGCCGGACTGTCTTGGCGGCAGACTCCCAAGAGCCGTGTTTATAGCAACAAGCGCATCCTTCGACGTCATGAAGGAAAGGGCCTTTGTTGTTGCTTCCAGGTCCTTTGTGCTGCTTGAAACCATGAAACCCGCGAATGAGTAGAAAGCGGCTCTCCCATATCTTGCAGGTGGGAAGGCTAGACGAATCTTGGAGTAAACGTCCGGGCTGTATTCCTTGATGGCCGCGAGAGATTCGTTGTTCATGAAACACATTGCCGCTGTGCCAGCCGCAATCGGCTCAAGGTTTCCGATCGGGGTAAGACCGTATTCAGAAGCTACCTTGGCCTCTCGTATCAGGCCTACGTAATACTCTAGAGCCTCCACTCCCGGCTGGGAATTGAAAGTCGGATTGAAGTCGTTGTCGAAGAGAGCGCCGTTGTTCGCAATCAGGAAGCCTGTCCATACTTGTTGAAGATCAATCGCCGATACAGGAATGTCCAGGCCGGCCCTCACTAGCCTACCCGATTCATAGACTGTCAGCGCCTCGGCATAGGCCCTCAGCTGTTCCCAGGTTACCGGCGGTTCGTCGGGGTCGAGACCGCTCTCAATGAAGAAGTCTTCTCTGTAGGCGAGAAGTCTTCCCGAACCGAACACAGGAACCATGAAGTTCTTGCCCCTGTAAAGACCAACACCCAGAGTACCTCCAAAGTCTTCAGGGTCCTCTAGCTTGTCGATGAGACTGTCGATGTCCATTATCACGCCCGTTTCAGCAAATCCCGCGATCGCAGCCTGGCCGTGCATGAATATATCTGGTCCTATTCCGCCGGCAAAGGCAGTTGTAAGTTTTGTGGAAAGCTCTCCCCAAGGTATATACTCAACCGCGAGCTCAATGTCGGGATTAGCTTTCTCGAAGGCAGGAACCAGGTGATCATCTACGGCCTCCATCAAAGCTTCTGTAGTACCTGCAAACCAAATCGTAACCTTCGTCTTGCCAATTGCCGTGAAGCCTAGAGCAAGACAGATGATAAGAATCAAAATCCATTTCTTCATTACCACACCTCCCTGTTAGTCTCTGGTAATCTTGCTGAACTCCCTGACAATCCGTGAAAAACTCCCGATTTCAATTCCCGTTACGATCGGGCCGATAATCAGCCCCTTGAAGCCGAGATCTAGAATTCTATCTGCTTCGTCCACGGTAATCCTCTTCTGGGTTGGAATAAAGGAAGGCAGTCCTGAAAGCTCAAGCACTTCCAAATAATTGAGAAGGTCTTCCAGCGAAAGATCTTTCCCGTAGTCCTTGGGATCGATGATCGAGATCTCTACCGCATCTGCCCCAACTTTCCTTAAGTATGAAGCCATCGACTTGGAATATGTATGATTAAGAGCCAGCATCTTGCAGAGATCGTTCTTCATAACATATAGAGGGGCGTAGTCGACGTAGACGTCAAAGAAAGACAGGCCGAATTTGCTCATTTCCCCTAGTTCCTCTTCTGACGCCATTGTTTCCGCTCCGGGAACGATTCCCATACAGCAGCCAAGAGCAGAATGGATGTTCTTTGCGGTCTCTCTGACGTCGGTCCATGTGACATGAACCTTTCCAGTCACCCTGTGCTTCACATTTATGTGAAGCTTAACTGCGTCCGCACCGTTCTCAACTGCAGCCCTTGCGTATTCCAGACTGTTCTCGGGAAGACTGACTACCAAGAGTCTGCCTTTAGAATCCATTAGCTCTCTGAAATGCATTACTTCTCCCCCCTTAGAGTTTCCCCTTCCATCAAGAACGGTTCCACAAACACAACTCCCTTTGATTCAGCATTTCCCTCCATCAACTCCTGAAGCATTGTTACTGCGATTCTTCCAAGCAGATAGGGATTCAGTGCGACGGTAGTTATTTTTGGAGAGGTCATCTTGCAGAAATCTAGCCCACCAAATCCAATAACCCCTATCTCTGAAGGGATGGAAACCTTCCTGTCCTGTAGAGCCTCAATCACACCTTTCGCAAGCCAATCGGTCGTGCAGAAGATCACTTCTCTGTTTCCAGGTGTTCTGAGGTGTCTCTCGATGGCCATTCTTCCATCTTTCTCTTCGAAGGAGTTGCATTCAATAATCTTTACCCGCTCAGTTGGGAAACTGTTTTCACTAAGACATTTGAAGAAACCTTCCAGTCTATCAGCAAATGTCGAGACGTTTCTCGGCCCTGTAATGACGGTAACTGTAGAGTAGTTATACTTGATAATTTCATTGGCGGCGAGATAACCGCCTCTGACATTGTCATTGTTTACAGACGCCAGGTTTTCCAGGCCCGAGTATTTACCGATCAAGACGACCGGAATCTTCATTGCCGACAGGAAAGTCTTCAGATCGTCAGGCATTGGGATGCCTCCCACGATCAACCCTTCGACAAGATCGAGAGGGATCAGAGATTCATCGAAGCTCTTCTTGCTTCTGATCGACTGAACCAGGCAGTGAATATCCGATGACCCGGCCCCTCTCAGTATCCCCCGCTGAACTCCTGAGAAGAATTCATCGCTTTCGATTGATTTATGAGGGTTGGAAACGAAGAACATCACAACCTTACTGCCACAGCCGCTGGATATCTCGCCCGGGTATCCAAGCTTCTTCGCGACTCTCAAGACCTTCTTTTTGGTGGCTTCGCTTATGCGGCTGTCATTATTGAGTACTCTGGACACAGTTGAAATCGCCACGCCAGTGATTTCCGATATCTCTCTCAGAGTTGGCAGAAAAAGACCTCCTAACTCGTTCTTCTATGCAAATCGTGCAAAGCTGAATTCTTCATGTGATTCTAGCAATTAAGAGTCGACGAAACTAATGCCATGAGGATCGATCTACAAACTCTGCAAACGTATATCCACAATGACCAGCGATTAGAGCTATTATTCTCATCGATTAGAAAGATAGGCTAGTCCGAAAGAATGCAAACTGTGCAAAAACGTAAATAATCTGTTCTGTTAAGAGACCCGTCATAGGTAACTCGGCTACTTGTCCCGAATTCCAGTTCTTTCGACTTTCTTCTTAACAGTGCTCTCTAGAAGCAAAGTTGCTTCAGTAGACTCGCGAAAGTGATTTCTTGAGAAGGATCTCCATCTAAAACAGTTCTCCCGCTAAGTTATTCGGTTCTCATCATCACTTTCTGTCCTAGATCCGACTGACTGAACAGGCAATGGTCAAACAGAATCGATTCAAGGTTGCGTATCTGTAAATCAGCTGCAATTCTATCGTGATATTGATGATGTAGTTGTGTATTGTCTCCATGAACTCCGTAGAAGTCTGTCCTGTTTGAAAAGTCCGGTTAGAAGAACGTATCCGTTCTAGTAATGCTGCGCTTATTCCAAGTGAAGTATCTGATATCCGGGAAACGTGGTTAGAAAAGCGTTTCCAGGTGAAAGCGTGCTTGCTTGATGGCGGCTCAGAGAAGGGGGGAAGATAGAGGCAGAGGAAGTGAGCAAGAGTGGAATCTGAAATGGTAGGAATGGAGAGGCAATCGTCCAGTATGAGAGAGGAAAGGCCGTTCGCAGAGGTAAACCTGGAATACGGTCATCTTGACCTGCTGCCTGGTGCTTGAAGGAGGGAGAAAGTGATATTGGGGATCTTTCTGAAGGACAGAGAAGCCAGTTTAGAAGGTGATCGTTTTGAGGTAAAGATCGACAAAATGGAAGCGATCTATGCGGTCGCCGCTCTGGGTTCTGAAAAGCCCAGAGTTTCTTTTGAGGACTATATTACCACTGCAGATATACTTCTCAAGAGGGATGAGGAAAACATGATAATCCTGGAGTTCGAAGGCTTTGTGCCTCCGGGAAGAATAAGAGAGTTGCGGCTGATTTCAGATGAGCTGACAGTATCAGTAACTCTAGAAGAGAAAGAAACCGAAGAGATCGCCGAAGGATTCAGAGACCATCAGCCTCCCGAAGACTTTCTCTCGTACCTGAAGAGAAACATGAAGAAGAGCGAAAACCCTCTCATGATGGCCAACTTGGAGCAGGTCTCCAGTTGAGATTGCAGTTGTTTCTTGCAAGTCGAGAGCCTTATTTACGGTTGCCCAGGTGGAGAATGCGATTTTCCAACCCTTCCATGGTTACAACCAATAATTGCCGGCAAACAGGTAGAAACTGATCTTAAAACCCCGCACGATCGAGTGGACCGATTGTGTTCGTTCCGATGCGCTATTTGAAGAAAGAGGCTAGAGGTGCGAACTGATGGTTTCGAAGGTCGAGGTCTGTCACTCTGCATATCTTCACTTCTATCCTCTTTCGTCTGATCTTTGAAACACATCTTCCAGCTCTTCGTTTTTCTTCCTCAAGGAAGGATTTTAGAGGAATTGTGCCCATTCGTTCAGAAACGCTTTTGGGCAAAAGTAAGGTGGCCAAAGGGGATATGAGTGAACCCCTCTCTCACGGGAAGGGCATTTCCTCTTATGTGAGTACGCAGAAGAGAATGGATGAATAGTTGAGTTTCTGAGTTTTTTCAGCGAAAGTTCCTTCTTAACTGAACTCTTGAAAAGGGAGATGGATAGACTCAAATTCCTTATAATTGAAAAAGCAGTTGCTTAATGTGACTAGCCAAAAATCACAAATATGAGGCTTAACAATTTTAGCTAAGGACGACCGCTGCAGTTATAGTGGGTAAATCGATTCTAAAGGATAGGGAGAGGCGGTTTTCTTGAGTTCAGAGAGAATTGTGAAATCTAAGAGAATATGGAGAGCCTCTGACGATACTTGATCAAGGAGGGCAACTATCTTGAATACCTATCAGAAGAGTAGAATTGTCTATCTTCGGGATCTTATGGAGATGGGTACAGAATACTCCGGGCCGGATTTTGATCGCGAGAAGCTTCTTTATGAGGCTTCTTCCGACACCTTCGAGGAACTCGCGAAGCTACTATGCGAAGTGTTCAATCTCGAGTATGAGACGGTTATAGAGAGCGAATTGTTTTTGCTTTATTATTGGAGTGTTTTCGTCTGGGACGAAAGCATTTCCTTCGAAACAAGATTTGCTGCGGCGAAGGAGATCGTCAAAATCGGCGACAAGCTTCGACGCGAGAATCTGAATAGCGCTTCCAACAGAAATTCTGCGGGTTCAGATGATGAAGAGTCGGTCTATGAAGCAATGGGGGTAAATGAATTCAGAGGACCTGAAATGGCCCGATGGTATTATCTCGCGGGTCTCAGCGCGCTTTCGTATTTCCTTCAGCATGCCGGAACAATTGATTCAGATATTGAAGATTCTGAGGAGAAAGAACTTGAGTATCAAGCATTGAGGCTGGCGAAATACTGTCCAAGGTTCTACTTGCAGTACGTTAATCCTTATTCCGATGTCGTGTTCGGGCTTATTGAGCCTATGGTGGCACACTATGCCCTTGGTCTGAAGAAAAATGTTGAAGTGTCACTGCTGCAGTATATTTTCGAAGATACTCCTGCCGGGTTGATGGCAGGATATGGTGCGTCTGTACTTGCCCTTATCTGCCTTCTAATAAATAAGGATCAGCAAATAAGGAGGAACGCCGCCACTGTCGCGGAAAATCTGCTTGAGTGGAGTGAAGACCAGGTCAGCCCTCTGTATATCATTGTGAAGAATTCGATTGTTGATGATTCTCTTCCATTGATTCTTGGTGAAATTGTACGCAATACAGATTTCTCTCATTCAGGAAGACCAATCATGAAATTTATTAGAATGCTTCTGAAAAACAAGGAAAAGAAAGAAGCGACAGATATAGTGTGTGGAGTGTGCTCTGTTCTCCTCGATGAGGAATCCCTCGAAAAGTCGGAATCACTCGAGGAGCTGGTTTCATTTGTCACAGAGCTTAAAACCGATTCAAATACTAGATTGGCAGCAGCTCTTGTTGCAGAGAAGGTAGGCTATTCATCTAAAGCAAAGCTTCTTTATGAAATGCTTTCGAAGGCTGACCATAAGCGTTTTGATCGGTTCGTTTCTGATTCGAAAGTTCCACCGGTACTCTCTAAAGATCTCTCGTTGAGCACGGAAATGGCCCGTCTTCTTGAACGAGCCTATCATTCAACAAAGTATCTCCACAAGATCATTTTTGAGGAGAGAAAGACTCTTCTTCCTGGCCTAACCGTTTTACGTTCTGGGGATTCCCCCACAATCGAGTACAACCTCCCACCAGGAAATTACAGATTGATGAGGCTCGCCTCGATACCGGATAGTTCTGAAAGAGTTGTTCGGATGGAAAACGCACTTGCGAGAGACCCATACGAGTTTCGGCTCTACTCAATGCTGGCTAATGGGTACACTGAGATAGGCTTAGACAACAAATGTCAATACATTCTGGAAGCCGGTTATTCGAAATTGGAAACTCTATTAGGGGAAATCGAATCGGAGTCGTACTCACTCGAGTATGATCGTGCGAACAACAAGCCTCTGCTGGATCTAATCGTTGACTATGCGGATTTTCTTCGAATAAGGGTCGGTGATCAGACTCGGGCAATAGAAACCTATGAAATGCTTCTCGATATAGACCGGGAAGATGGTGTGCATGCAAAGCACGGGCTTCTCAACAGCTTATTCAGGCAGAAAAACTTCATGAAAGCCGAGAGGTTGCTGGAACGCTACCTGGAAGAGGAAGATGTAGATTTTCTTATGGGGCGCGCCTTCATCAGTGCAATAAGAAACAGAAAACAAGATGCCAACATATATCTGCTTCGCGCATTGAGAACGAATCCTCTGATTGTAGAAATGCTCTTCAGAGATATGGGATCTGTGAAGTTCGAAGAACTGAAGGAGGATGACGAAAGAGAAGCAGCAATGTATGTGCTCGACTATCGTCAGGTCTGGGAATCCAGCCCCAAGGCGTACAACTGGCTCAAGACCCGCAGGATATCCGACTGAACGATACGCTGGCTCGGTTTTCTTGGCCGGTAAGAGCCTTTACTGGCTAGTCTTTGCTTTTCTTAGAGGGCACGGTCAAAGATTTCTATCGTTTGCTGCTCGGAATCAGGGAATGCATTTCTTCGTTTGTCTCATCAATGTTAAAAATGGAGTCACCGAGAAAAAAAAGAATTCCGGGACTAGAGAAGGCACCTCGCATAGTGATCCTCGCCGATCTTCTTCATAGGGGGTATCTCGAGAGAGCAACTTTCTCCGGCAAATGGGCAACGCGGATGGAAACGGCAGCCACTAGGTGGATCGATTAGGGAGGGAATATCTCCTCCCGTTATGAGAGGCTTTCGCTTTAGACCAGTTTCTGGGGCTGGCGCCGCCGATTTAAGCAGCTTTGTGTAAGGGTGGAAAGAGCTGTTAATTATCTCTTCTGCCGGACCGATCTCCATGATCATGCCAGCATACATGACTATTATCCTGTCGCTCATATAACGGGCGCCGGCCAGATCGTGGGTTATGTATATGAAGGATACTCCATGTCGCTCTTTGAGGTTTAGCATCATGTTCATTATGCTCATCCTGTTTGAAACGTCGAGCATTGAAGTGGGCTCGTCGGCCAGAATTAGGTCGGGTTCGATCGAGAAGGCTCTGGCGATATTCACCCTCTGTCTCTGACCTCCTGAAAGCTCATGGGGAAACTTCCGTGTAAACTGTTCGGGTGGCTCAAGGCCTACCTGAATTAGTATGTTATAGACCTTTTCCGCTACTGATCTTTTGTCCTTTGCAATCTTGTGAATTATGAAGGGTCGTTCCATAATCCCGCCAACCGTTCTTGTGGGATTCAAGGCTGCGAAAGGGTCCTGAAATATCATCTGGACCCTCTTGTGGTGTTTCAGCTCTTCTTTTCGCGACATGGTGCCGCTCAACTCTCTTCCTTCAAACGCTACTCTGCCTGAAGTCTGCTTGTAGATCCTGCTTATTACGTTTGCAGTTGTAGTTTTTCCGCTGCCGGACTCTCCAACTATCGCGAGCACTTCTCCTCTTCGCAGAGAAAAAGACACGTCGTCCATTGCATGAACAACCTTTCCACGCATTCTGAAAGAGTTCAGGGGGAAGTGTTTGTTGACTCCTTCAAGAACCAGAATATTATCGTTCACTGGGCCTCGGCTCCTTTGTGAAGAAAACACGCGACGCTGTGGCGATCGGCGATTTCCTCCAGCGAGGGGCAGGACTCTCTGCAAATAGGCATTGCCAGAGGACATCGGGGGTGAAATCTGCAACCGTCAGGCTTTACGTCCCTGCACAATCTTCGCCGGAATTCCGATTCGGAGGACGGTGGACTGTTGGCGGTTGACCTGAGAAGGCCTCCCTGCCGAAGGCAGCATTGCGACCTGGGATGTTCTTCCCAGCCTTGCGTCCGCCGATGCTTCAGGCGCCTTGCGTCTTATTCCGTTCTTTCCGACCCGCACATTGCTACCCCCAACCCCGGCCTTTTGCTTTCCCTTACAACTCACAACTTGTAACTTGCAACTGAGCTTTTACAAGCGATCAGCGGGTTCTCCGCTTTTAAGCGCACTACGGTTCTTATGCTTGCAACTCGGAACTGAGAACTTGCAACTGATCTTTCAGCGTACAGCGGATCTAGGAACGAAGAACAGATCCTCGCTCTGGAACGAAGAACAGGTTTTTTCGGCGGAGAACGGATAACCGTTCAACGGCGAACTAGCTTCTTTTGCTCTCCAAGAGTTTTCATCCCCGCGAAGCGGGCCTTGCGTCCCCGGATGCTTCTCCGGGCATTGCGACCTGGCGTGGTCTTCGCCAGCCCTGCGTCCGCCGATGCTTTCCGGCGCCTTGCGTCTTATTCCGCTCTTTTCTACCCCCTACCCGCTACCCCCTACCACGGTCAAATCGAAATCTCGCTATCGACAGTTTTTATGATTTCAGGAGGGCTTCCCATTCAAAGAAGATCGCGAGGAGTTCTTTGTCTAGATAGTGCAGTGCCTTGGTTCTTATTTCATACGGTATGCTGTAGTAAGCTTCGGCTATCGCTCCGGTTATTGCTGCGATTGTGTCGGTGTCTCCGCCAAGCGAAACTGCCGTGCGAATGGCGTCTTCAAATGAATTTGATTCGAGGAAGCACTGTATGGCCTGTGGTACTGTTTCCTGACAGGTTTCATTGAAGTCATATGATGGACGAATCTCGTCGATTGTGAAATCCAGAGAGTAGTAATCTCTTGAGATCCTGACGCGAATATCCCGCTTTGAGAAGCCTTGACGAGCAAGGAAAATGGCAATGGTAGTCGCCTCAGCCCCCTTTATGCCTTCCGGGTGGTCGTGAGTGACAGAGGTTATCGTTTTTGAGAGGCTTATCGCTTCCAATTCATTTCGCGCAGTGAATCCCACAGGGCCAATGCGCATAGCAGCTCCGTTGCCGAAGCTATTGTACGGCCGAGGGTTGGCGCTGAATATCCATCTTCCAAACATTCCCCCATAACCGCAGTTAGGATAATTTCGACCGATCTGCTGCATATATTTCACTGTAAGCTCTCTTAGCAGACGGTTATAGCACATACTCAGCCTGTAGTCTTCTCGCGATTTGTCAACAACCTTCTCAGTTTCCATGATCGCTTTGGCAACGGCAAGGCTCATTATACTATCGTCCGTAGCAAAGCACTCATCTGTGAATAGTTCAAAGGCCTTGCTTCGGTGATTATTGAACTCAAATCTCGACCCGACGATATCGCCGACAATTGCCCCCAGCAAAGTTCACACCCCGCCTCTTTCATGTTGCTTGAGATTCTCCATTCCAAGTGTAACATCATCGACCTGAACGCAGCTGGAGGTTCCCACCCTATGCCTCTTCAGATGAATCTAGCAGCTCTTATCCTTTCCTGGAGATCGCCTGTGATTGCATGGAGCACAGTATTGTTTGTCAACAGAAATCCGCTCCACTTGATAGAATCGTCCTGTAAACTAACTTGCGGGAGCTGAATGAGTTATGATGGCAATAACCAGGTGAGTGAAGTCAGTATGCAGAATGGAGCGGATGTTGTGGATGAGAAGATCAAAGAGGCTCTTGTGATTAAGAACGAGAGGATCATCAAGGCGGTGATTGAGAAATCGAAGCGTGTCAGCCCGGACTCGGTAGCGTTCGTCGGCATCTATGGTTCATTCGCCACTGGAGACATACACGACAAGTCTGATTTAGATCTCTTCATTGAATAAACGATTCGAAAGGATACAGAATAGGTTCATCCTTCATTTTGGGAGACGTTGCTCATGATATCTACTGAACGAGCTGGCAACAGGTTGAAGACATGGCTAAATACTCGACACCATACATCTCAAGGCTGATGGACCTGAACATCGTCTACTACCGTAACTACAAGCAACTTCAGAGGTTTATGGAGCTTCGCGGTGAAGCTATGGAACGTCTGAACAGCCCGCTGAATGAACACGATCTGAGGAATATATTGATGCATTTCGGGTAGGCTGAGAAGACTTACGCAGAGTTGGTTCTGAGTGAAGAGTCCGGAAGAGTCAAATACGAGTCGGCCAAATTGATCAACTCTATCGAAATGATCATGTATCTAATCAACAAGTCATATGTAAGTCTTGGGTCTAGACACATACCTGAAGAGATCGAAAGGATGCGGGAATTACCGATTGGATTTCCAGGTCATTACAGACGACTCATCGAGGCCGATACACTGCGTTCAATTAAAGAGAGCGCAACTTCGCTTTTGCGGTGTACGGGGGAGAAGATAGAAGAGATCAAGTACAGAGTTAAGGGCAAGAAGAAACTTGATTCGTAGGCTCTTACAGGTAGTTACGAGGAAATCTATTCGAACTGGAGAAACAAGATGGAGCTTGCCGCAAAGACCGACAACAAGTACTTGTCTCTCATGACGGCCGCAAGTTGCCAGCGATTCTACGATGAAATGAGAGAGGAGTACGAAGGCGTGTCTATCGATCTGATGAAGCACTTCGATATCAACGATTTACAGCGGTCGGCGAGGACCTTCGACGAAGCAATGGAAAAGTACAGATTGCTCTATGACGAAAACAACGTCCAGGTTAAGAAGTATCGGACAATCGAAGAGTTCGAAGAGGACTATCTTGCGTAACTTCATAAACCGGATAACTGGATACAACATGCTTTGGATACTATATAAAGATGTTCGCACCAGTTGCTGACTGGGAATCGGAAAGAAGAATCTCCAGGAAGAAAGATTCGGGGCTCTGAAAACCCTGTGCCCTGTATTACGTATGTAGTGGCCGCTTTTCTTCTGGAATGCTCGGTAAAGTCCTTCTTTGAGAGCTTCAAAGAGAAGGCTTCTAAGATCCGCTTTTCATAAGCTGCTTAGTGAGTCGATTGCCTTCTGAGACTGCCCAGCTTCGATGCTTCGAGCCGAAACGCCCGGTTTTGAAGAAGGCTTCTCTCACCCTGGCAAGATCTCAACGGAGTTGTTTTCGAGCTGTACCGTTCCATGTCTTCTTGTCGATGAAAAGGGCCCTTTGGAGACTACTGCTATCAGTAATTTGTGTTGGAACGATAGCTCCGGTCTAGTCTTACGTCCTATTCTGCTTTCTCTAATATGTGTTCTTCAGGCGTTCATCAGGGTCGTCAAAGTGGATTTGCATCCGATCGAAGGATTCGGGGTCGTACTCTCTTCCCAGCCAGTCGATCAGATCTTCTCGATCAGGGTGCTTCTTATTCTTCATTGCCTCAACAAGATCACGATAACCCATTGTTCCTCCAACATCTTCAGGCGGGCAGGCTCGTTCACCGGCGATGCATCTAGGATACTTGACACTCAAGTCTCTACCGAGAACCTCTTCGAGAAGAATATCGTGGATCCAGTTGTCTCCGAAATCATAGAGGTATGACGCCTTTCGGTTATGAATCGAGAGATAATCGGAAATGCGCAGTTTTCTGGAATCGAGAACCTCCTTGAAATCATCTTCAATAGGAAGCCCTATATAAACAAGCTCGTCACTCTTCGGATCAACGACCTGAAATTCGTGTAGATGGTAATCAGACCAGCCCATAGCATCCTGAATTGCGACGTGAAGATCCCAGAATGTGTAGATGCCCGGAACCTGTATTCGTCGCCAGATTAACGGTGTGATGTCAAGAAGCATTATCTTAAACTGATAGATCAGCTTGTATCCCTTCTTCATCTTTTCACCTCGCTTATGGTTGGATAAACTATTATAGTGCTCTACCCATTCATGGGACAACACGTTTGGCTAATGGGATTCATAAAGACACATTGGAGACCGAGAGTTGTGGTTGTAGGCGATCCACCCTCGGAGAAGAGAGAGAAATCAGTTCCACCAGATGCAAGTTGCTGGGATTATCGGTTCTCCGAGAAAACCTAGAGAGCGAGAAGACGTTTTGAGTTTGAGGTGAAGCCTCGCTTCTAGAAAAACCATATTCGAGAGTAACAAGAGCAAGGAGAGAAAGCAGATCATGCATAGTAAGACAAACAAAAGGCCGGGGTCGGGGTGCGGGTAGGGATTGGAAAGAGCAAAGCGATATCAGTTGGCCGTTAAACAGTTCTCCTTTAGCCGAGGGAAAAACCAGTGCTTCGTTCCAGAGCGAGGATCTGTTCTTCGTTCCTAGCTAGATCCGCTGTACGCTTAAGAACAAAGACCCGCTGATCGCTTGTAAAAGCTCAGTTGCAAGTTCCAAGATGCAAGTTGTAAGAAAGAGCAAAAGGCCGGGGTTGGGAGCAGCAATGTGCGGGTCGGAAAGAGCAAAAGAAGCTAGTTCGCCGTTTAACGGTTCTTATTCAGCTTGCAACTCGGAACTGAGAACTTGCAACTGCTCCATTTCGTCGAGGACGGTGGACTGTTGACGGTCAACTATGAATTCTCGCACTCTCGAAGCGAAGCTCTCGACAATGCTCTTTCTCGATTGACCTTCTCGGTGAACGGGTTCATGATCTTGAACGGTCAACGGAGAACGGATCTTCATAGCGTTTCTAAGCCCGCGAAGCTGAACTGGCCTCGCCAAACGCGAGACTGGCCAGGCGAAGCCTGACTGGCCACCGAAGGTGACTGGCTTCTCTCCCATCTTCATGTGAGCTCAACGAACGTCTCGACAATGCTCTTTCTCCTTTGACCGGTTGATCATACGTTATTGGTGGGGAGTTGGCTCAGAACAGCTTTGCTTCATATCTTGCTTTCTTGTATGAGCTTGAGTGTCTCTCTTGTAGTTGCGACTCTGATCAATGCTCTTACTCGCTCTTCAAAGAAGTCTTTGTCGCCTGTAACAAACACATCTGGTCTAGCCTTAATAGCGGAAGCAAGAATCGGAGCATCGTACTCATCTCTGATTATCTCAATACATTGCTCCACTTCGCTTTTGTCTGGAAAGGCAGTATTTTCGCATCAAGTGATTGGAGAATATCCTCGTAATCTTCGATCACACCTGGGAACTTCCTTCTCAATACTCTCTCAACCTCTGAAACACTAAACTTGCCAGCAGAAGCACATGATTGGAATGCACCATGGTATGCAAGAGGAGTCTTTCCATTCCGTCAAAAACAATGCATGAGAGGAATGTGTTCGAATCAATCATCACTCTCATTATAAATCTCTGTGAAGAGCTTCTTTTTGACCTTTTCCAGCTCGTTTTCCAATTCTTTCTTAGTATAGCCTCTGGCTTCCGCCTCTTTCTGAAACTCCTTGACTATCATGTCGAAAGGCGACACCAGCTGATAGATTATCTTATCTCCTTCCACAGAGACCTTGAACCTGCTGTCGGGAGTGATCTTCAGTTTATCTCTCGCTTCCTTTGGTATTGTTATTTGTCCTCTCTCCGTTGGCCTAAGTAATCTGGTCGACACGCCATCACCTCCAGCAAGTAATATGATATCATGAATTCATATTTCCTATGTATGATCAGTTTTCTTCATCAACGATGCTGTTAAACGAGATCAATTATGAAATCAACACAACTTTCATCCCAAAGCAGGTCGGTTTCATCAGAGCGGTGTTAGTTGTTGTATCGGCAAGCACAAAAGAAGGGAAGGAAACAACACGCGGGGGTTCGGGTCTGGAGTCTGGGGTTTGGCGAAAAGAGACGATTTGCTCTGCAGTCATCCCGCGATCAGTTCTTTGAACCTATCGAAGGACGGGTCCTTGATCCGGGACGAAGGACCAAGGACGTCCCCTCACAGCTTATAGCGTCACTTAGCAAGCGACCAGTGATTCTTATGGAGCCGGTCAGTCCCTATCTTCGTGCTGCCTGCAGGTACGCTTTCAAGACCAGATCCCGTGCAGGATCATCACGGGATGACCCTGAACAGGTGCTTTTCAGGGCAGGCTACTGAACAGGGACTTTTCAGGGCAGGCTATGCGGAATGACGGTCTTTCTTACTTCAGGTCATCCTGGCACGCTTCTGGCCAGGATCTCGATCTTTGAAACAGTTGCAAGTTGCAGTGTGCCAAGAAGGCGAAGAAGGAAACTTCTAGCCATGCTTAATTGAAGATGAGGGAGGGCCCCTCGAAGCCGCCATGCAGGTGGAGGCTTCAAACCACCGTAAGCTGCTGTGGTAAAGAGCCATGGTAGTGAACGTTACGGGAAAAGGCGGGACAGTGATCCCGTCAGGTGAGTACCAGAGGAGACGAATACAAGTGAACCACCGTGAACGTGTCGTAAGGACCTTTAGTGTCATCTAAACCGGGAGGACCAACTATCCCGGGATAAGTCTGGAGGAAACCTGCTTACTGTCCAGATGGTGACCGGCATACAGGTGGCGTGACCCTGGTACAGGCTTCGATTAGGAACTTGGGAACCTGGATCTGGATGTTAAGGGAAAAGCCGCAAGTGGA
>NZ_JWIM01000025.1:0-2625 GCF_002896535.1 Mesotoga sp. B105.6.4
TTACTACATGAAAGCCAAATCACTACCCCTTGCTTCGAAGATTCTTTCATTAATGAAGATAACACAACCCGACAAGGTAACGCCTCAACAAGAACTCACTCTCTGAATACAGAGTTTGTAGTGGCAAAATTCTTCGTTTCTAAAAATACTTTCGCTTGTTTAGCTGTTTTCAGAAGATTAAGTGATAAACTCAAGATAAAACGCATCAGCCACAAAGAAGTTGCGCGTATTCTGCGAGACATTTCTGATGACAGTGGCGGGAACAGAGTTTCTGTGACCGTTGCAAATACTAAGCCGATTCCTGAAGAGGTCACTCTAAGGCTTGACAGCGTTATAAGGATTGAGAAGGATTCTTTGTCGCCCTCGATTATGGGCGAGTTGCTGAAGCTTGCCACATTCGACAATCCTGATTTTTTCAGGGCTCAGGCTATGAGGCTTCCCACTTACAACAAACCAAGACGAATCAACTGCGCAGAAGAAGATGATATCAACTTTCTCTTGCCGAGAGGCTGTCTGGACGATTCAATTGACCTTCTGAAAAGCAACGGAATCGATGTGAAGCTTGAAGATAAACGCTGCAGCGGAAGTTCTGTCGATGTCGCCTTCTACGGGAATCTGACAAAGGAACAGGATATGGCTGTCAATGAGATGTTGGAGCATGATTTCGGGATTCTCTGCGCTCCTACGGGTTCCGGAAAGACTGTAATCGCCTTGAATTTGATCGCGCAGCGAAAGAGAAGCACACTCATTCTCGTTCATCGAAGAGAGCTTCTGAGACAGTGGGAGGAGAGCGTGCAAGAGTTCCTGCAGATCGCTCCTGATGAGATAGGACAGATTGGTCAAGGAAGGAATACGGCAAAAGGGATTCTTGACATTGCTCTAATACAGACACTTAGCCGAAATGAGGATTCTCTGAAGAATCTTCCGGATTATGGGCATGTTATCGTCGATGAATGCCAGCACATTCCCGCCTTCACACTTGAAAGAGTTATCAGGAGCATTCCAGCGCAGTATGTAACGGGTCTGACGGCCTCACCAAAGAGAAGAGATGGCCACGACCCTATAATGTTCATGCAGTGCGGCCCTATAAGGCACAGGATGACTAGAAAGGGGAAGTTCTTCTTCGAACGAACGTATGTGCCTAGGCAGACCGGTCTTGAAACAGAACCAGATTCCAAACCCAAAGAGATCTACAAAGCGATCGAGACCGATAGAGATAGAAATGTCCTAATATGCAACGACATAAGGAAGGCCATAGAAGCAGGAAGGTATTGTCTAGTCTTCTCCGAGAGGGTTCTTCATATCGAGACTCTTTACGAGATGTTGGGTGGTTTGGAGAACAGGATCTTTCTCTTACACGGGAAGCAGTCAAAGAAGATACAGAGCGAGAATCTCAACAGTTTCAGAAACGCTGACAACGGTCTCGCACTGCTTTCAACAGGAAGATATCTAGGGGAGGGATTCGATGACCCAAGACTTGACACTCTCTTCCTCATCTTTCCGATTTCCTGGAAGGGTGTTCTTCAGCAATATGCAGGAAGACTGCACAGAGAGAACTTTGGAAAACATGAGGTCAGAATATACGACTACGTAGATGAGAATGTCCCTATGCTGAAGAAGATGTTTGAAAACCGCAAGAAGGGCTATAAAGCTCTGGGATATAAAGAATTCATCGATGTCCTGTGAGATCAAGTAAGTAAGAGATAAACGCGAGAGGCGAGGCCGACTTCGTCGGGAAGCGAGGCTAATTGATTGACGCAAGGCGCCGAAAAGCATCGGCGGACGCAAGGCTGGCGAAGACCACGCCAGGTCGCAATGCCCGGAGAAACGTCCGGGGACGCAAGGCCCGCTTCGCGGGGAAGCTTTTGTTGGTTCAACGTTATCTTTAGCAGCGTTCAGCGGGTCCTTGTTCTTAAGCGTACAACGGATTTTCAGGAGCCACTGACCTTCGGTGGCCAGTCTTTGCTTCGCTATGGCCAGTTACGCTATGCGGTCAAACAAAGACCATTGAGAAAGAGCGCTGTCGAGACGTTCGCTATGCTCACGAGAGAAGAGAGAAGAAACCAGTCATTGGTCAAATGAGACGCAATGCGCCGAGGAACATCGGAGGACGCAAGGCTGGCTTCGCCAGGAAGTGATGCTAATTGATTGACGCAAGGCGCCGAAAAGCATCGGGGTTCTGTCTCTTTTTTTGTGTAAACCCCTTTTTTGTAATGGGTTTAAGAATCAGCTTATGTACTTAGCTAATCTTTCATACTTTATCACAAGTTGAGTAAGGATCTTTGACCATTCAAGGGTTCTTACTGTCCATTTCTTTGTTATATTTATTATTGCTAGATAAGCCATCTTTAAGAGAGAAGTATCCGTAGGAAAGACTCCCTTGTTCTTAGTAACCTTCCTCAGTTGTCTATTAACTGATTCAATGGGATTAGTTGTATAAACCAATCTTCTCAGTTCCTCTGGATATTGAAAGAAGGTTGAGAGAGATTCCCAGTTTTCCTTCCAGCTTTTTATTGACAAGTGGTATTTGTCACCCCACTTCTCTTCTAATGCAAGCAATGCATTCCATCCTGCCTCTCTTGTTGGTGCCTGATAAACTGTCTTTAGATCGCGTGCGAGAGGTCT
>NZ_JWIM01000014.1:0-37984 GCF_002896535.1 Mesotoga sp. B105.6.4
CCTGGTAATACGTTTGATTCTAAGACACTGGTGAAGGCTTTGGACAATTTAAATCAAAAGTTTGGGGTGCGTCGTGCGGTGATAGTTGCCGACAGAGGGATCAATGCCAAGATGAATTTGAAGGCGATTGAAGATAGCGGTTATGGCTATGTGGTGGCGTCCAAGATTAAGGGGATGTCTAATGCCATTAAAGCGAGGATATTGGAAGATAAGTGGGACGGGGAAAATCTGAGTTGTGAAGAAGAAGGCGTTTTCAAATACAAGGTGTTAGAGCATGTGAACAGGGTGTACGATTCAGAGAGCAAAACGATGCATGAATTGGATGAACATCTGATAATTACATACTCCCTCAAGAGGGCCAATAAAGATAAAAGAGATCGTGAGAGACAATTGGAAAAGGCACGGGTATTGCTTGAAAGTACAGCAAAGATCAAGGCCTCCAACAGGAGGGGACCAAAGAAGTATCTGAAGGAACATCGAAAGGATAAGAGTGACTGGGAATTGGATGAGAAACGCATCGCCTATGAAGCCTCTTTCGATGGTTTTTATGGGATTCAAACGAGCGAAAAGCAGTTGGCACCAATGCAGATTGTGGAGATTAAAAACACCCTCTGGAAGATTGAAGAATCCTTTCGGATTCTAAAAACCACGCTTGAAACTCGCCCGATATTTCACTGGACTGAAAAAAGAATCCGGGGACATTTTGTGTTGTGCTTTCTGGCTTTTCTAATGGAACGCTCATTGGAGATCAAAGCAAAAAAGAATGGGATTGATGCATCTCCTCAAAAACTGAAAGAATCTCTCAAATCACTACAGGTTATGGGTTTTTCTACAAATCATAAGGACTATTTTTTGAAGACAAAGGGGGATCCGCTTGGGAATAAGTTGGTGAGGCTCTTTAGAATAAAGCCTCCCAACAATGTGACGGAACAATCTGAACTCGTTCTTTGATTTAGATAAGATTTAAGTCGCTTCTGTTCGTGGTGGCAATTTGGCATTTTTTCTTTCCAACTTTTGCGCTATGACTGATTTTGCACTCTGGGTCGTGACAAAGTCAAGAAGGATAGGGTTCCTATTTCTGTTATTCTCTCTTCTCTTAACCCCAACTGCTTATTCGAGAACACTTGAATTCAAAAGCTGGCAAATATGGGATTTCAGCTACAACGGCATTCATCAGGTTTGTTGCTCTGTCAGCGCCAAAGACGGCGATGTTCCGGTTACGGGACTCTCAATCGAAGACTTCGCAATAACCGAGACTCTCGTTGACGAGTTTGGGAATGTCTTGTCAAAGGCCGAAATTGCTCCGTATCAGAGAGAAGACCAGTTTGGTGGCATCGGATTCTGGGAAAGATCAGTATCTTCCTCGAAAATCGACCTGGTCTTCCTGATCGATAAGACGGGCTCAATGGCGGGTCAAATCGAGTCGATCAAGTCAGAACTGAAGGAATTCGTGAATCGACTCGAAGACGATTCATGTGATTTCAGGGTGGCGGTTTTGCTCTTTGAAGCATCGTCACTGGAAGAGCCTGGAAGAAAATCACCGGACCATCCGTTCCATGGAGTTATGGAAAGGGACGAACTCCTTCTCGCTATCGAGGAAATCGAAACGGCCGGCGAATGGCACATAAACACCTGGAGTTATGACGCAATACTCTTTGGCAGTCAGCTTGACTTCAGAGAAGATTCAAGGGCAGTTATCGTTGTGATTACCGGAAGTGCCGTAAAGCCCCTTGCTTCAGCTATGGGGATATAAGGCACAACCGATTAGAAAACTGAAGTTTTTCAATCGGCTTAATTCTTCTATTGGTATTAGATAGTGTAATATGGTCTAATACATGTATGAACACTAAATTTAAGTCGAACAACAATGTTGTACACTCTTGCAAGTACCATATAGTCTGGTGCCCTAAATATCGTAGGAAAGTTTTGGTTGGTGATGTAGAACTACGATTAGAGGAGTTGATTGTAAGTATCTGTGCCGAACGTCAAGCAGAAATCATCAAAATGGAAATCATGCCTGACCATGTTCACTTGCTTGTCGAAGTAGACCCGCAATATGGAGTCCATAAACTTATTAAAGCAATTAAAGGACATACTTCACGGATACTCAGGCAAGAATTTAAACACCTGACAACGAAATTGCCTACACTTTGGACAAACAGTTATTTTGCTGCTACAGTAGGCGGTGCGCCACTTTCCGCAATTAAACAGTATATCGAAAGCCAAAAAACTTCGCAAAGAAGGTGAAAAAGTGCAAATCACCGTCTAAATTAAATTGGAGCCGACTAGAGAACAGGATACTCTTCTTCAAGCAACAACTCAGGAAACGCCTATCCTGGAATTCCCCCCCTTTTGGCAACGAACTCTCCTGGCTCAATTTCAGATCGTCTCTATTCGCTTCCAAACGGAGGCAAGTGAACAGCTGAAGTTTTGTGGCCTCTCGCTTTGCTTTTTTTGTTTCCTCCAAAGTGCCGTGGAGAGGTTCGCATCGATTCGATGGAGGCCCGCGTTATGTGGAGCTTTCGAAAACAAACTTATATCGAGGTCCTTAAAGTTTCTTGGCAGTCCTAGTGTTCGTCTGAGCAAATGAACACGCCAAAGGCAGCTTACTGTTTTCGAGGAAGGTTCTGAGCTCAGACTATAGGTTCATGCCGGCTGAATTACTCCGATCGAAGTCAATGGAAGCGGTGCTTTGTGACAGTGACTCGATTCGGAGGTCTTTTCATATGCTAATATTTGTAGAGGAGGGAGAAAATGAGAAGGACCTTAGTTTTGATTGTCTTGCTTGCCGGAGTGTTTGTATGTGCAAGTTATTCGATTTCCGAATTGGAGAGATTTCACAAAGAAGACCCACAAAACATCGATCTTGCCATCGAGCTGGGAATTGCTTACCACGATGCCGGTCTGGAAGGTGACAAAGATTCCGTCACGAAGGCTATCAGAATCCTCGAAGATGTTCTCAAAAGAAGAGACCTGGGACTGGCCAGAGCTTATCTTGGGTCCTCATTCCTCCTCAGAGCGAGAGATGACTGGAACCCCTTTGGAAAGCTGTTGAATCTGAACCAGGGGATCGATCACCTGGATAGGGCAGTGGAAGGGAATCCTGACGATATCTTAATAAGAGTCATAAGGGCTAACGCTTACGCGAATATACCGGCTTTTTTCGGAAAGCTAGATGTAGCCATTTCTGATTTTGAGATCATAGTTCAGGTTTTAGCTGAGGATGGCTTGAGTATAGAGATACAGCTGAACGCGAGGCTTAAGCTTGTTCAGCTTTATATGCGCAATGGCATGAACGATAAAGCTGCAACTCATTACGAGTGGTTGAAGGAAAACGCGCCTGATTCTCAAGCAACGATTATGGCCGGTGAGGAGTTGGAGAGATGATTAAGGAAGTCGAGTTCGATAATCTTCCCGGAAGGTTCAGAGAGATCTTTTCTGGTTGTCTGGGAAGACCGGAGCAGTCCGACGAAGTATTAAAGATGTATCGGGCTCCAGAGAAAAGACTCTTTGTGATGAGGCAGGGAGAAAGCATAGTTGCTGTAGCCGGTTTGAAGCTCCATGAGCTTGAAGAGCCCGAGCTTCTGCATCTTGCTGTCAGGAAAGACAAGCGGAGGAGAGGCTTCGGCCGCACTCTCATAAAGACAATGATAGATGCCTTTATCATAGATACTCTTGCAGTGTGGACAGACGAGGATGCCGTCGGTTTTTATGAGAAGATCGGGTTCAATATTGTGAATGAAATTCAGACTCTGAATGGACTGGTTCGCTACAAACTCCGATTTTCTGCGCTAAATCCCGTGGGAGGCTAGAAACGTGAAGATCTTATTCCTAAATAGACTTGACAGATACTGGGAAGGAAAAGTAGATGAGCTTGCGAGAGCATTTCCCGAACATTCTTTCATCTCGTACTCCAGCAACAGTGATCCGAAATCCCATATTTCCGATGCCGAGGTAATAGTAAAAGGAAATCTTTCGCAAGCCGAACTTGATAAGGCTAGAAATCTCAGAATGGTTGTCGTTCCCTGGACAGGCGTTGATGGTCTGCCTCTCGAGCGGTTAAGAGAACGTGGCGTCATTGTTTCAAACACTCATGAGAATGCCGAGGTCGTTGCTGAAAGAGCCGTAGCTCTGGCCTTAGCTGTTACGGGAAGAGTGGTCGAACTTCATAACGATCTTGCTCAGGGAGTATGGTTAGGTCGGCCATCCAATAAGGAGGCGACCTGGTACTCGATCATCGGTAAGCGGTGTTCTATTCTCGGCCTAGGCAGAATTGGGCAGGCGATAGCAAAACTTATCAGCGGCTTTGAATGCGAAATAACGGGATTCAAGAGAACACCTGGCAGCGGGTTCCCTTACGTGAAGAGAATAACAGACGATATTCACGATGCCGTTCGGGCCGGAGATCTTGTATTCGTTGCTCTTCCGCTGACGAAAAAGACGGCGGGGATCATCGGTTCCGATCTGCTAAGTCAGATGAAGGACAAGTACCTGGTCAATGTGAGCAGGGGAAGAGTAATTGAGGAGCGGGCTCTGTATGATGCTCTGAAAAGCGGAACTCTCGCCGGCGCGGCAATAGATGTCTGGTACGAGTATCCCTCAAGTGATCGGCCCGCAACACTTCCATCGAGATATCCAATTCATAGATTTTCCAATGTCGTCATGTCACCGCACGTCGGAAGCTGGTCGGTGGAGAGTATGCAGTCAATGGTGAATGGCGCGTTAAAGAACATCGAGAGTTTTCTTCTTAAGGGAAAGCCGGAGGAAGAGATCGATCTTGACGAACTGTATTAGCCGCTTGAAGAAGTGAAGTTGCGGTCTCTTCAAAGAGCACGTTGTGGCTGAAGAGAAATCCTGTGTTAAAATTTGGTTGAGAAAGTTTTTCGAAGAGGGGTGTCCATAAGTGCCTTTGATGAGAGGTCCCAGCTTTGGTCTTTCCAAAAGATTGGTTGGCTTTGCTGCTAAACTATCCGGTCTTGCCGTCGTTGTTATTTCTGTCGTTCTGATTCTTCTTATGGGTGTTCTGCTTTCATTTGCCGAGATAGCCAGGGGAAGAAGGGAGTTTTCGGACAGGCTTTTGAGACAGGCAAGATTTGTCCACAGCGGTCTCAATTTGGACGAGCTTTCGAGGCTTTCAGGGAGCATAGATGATCTGGACAGGCCTGAATACTGGAGACTCAAGAGCCAGCTGGAGCAAGTAAATGCGCTATTTCCTCAATACCGCTTCATCTACCTAATGGGACAGAAGGAATCTGGAGAATTGTTCTTTTTCATTGATTCCGAGCCGCCCGGTTCAGATGACGAATCTCTTCCGGGAGACATATACGCCGATGCTACTGAGTATGATTTTGAAGTCTTCCGGGAGAAGAAGGCCAGAGTGCTGCCAGTAATTACTGACAGCTGGGGAACATGGGTATCGGTAATAGTTCCCGTAATCGATGAAAATTCAGGCAGACTCCTTGCCGTACTCGGCATAGACGTTGAAGCCAACGACTTCCGGAAAGGGATTTTATCATATGCGATTAAGCCCGTAGTTTTCTCTCTGGTTCTGATATTGATGGCGATACTTTCGGGATTCTTCATCATCCGCAGAGACAAGCTGCCACAAGAGAAGAAGGAAAAGAGAGTTCAGAGGTACCTTGAGGCTATCGCCTTTGCCGCATTTGGAGTCGCTGTCACCATCATGGTCTCATCTCTAGTTCATGACAGACAGGAGGCAGCGCGAAATGACGCCTTTGCAGATCTGGCCGCGACTCATGTAACTTCGCTTTCCAGGGCGATGAAGAATATTGAAGATTTTCAGGTCGAGGCTCTTGCCAGGTTCTTTGAGTCAAGCAGCTTTGTTTACAGGCAGGAGTTCTTGAACTACGTAGGTTCACTCTCGAAAAACAACGAACTGATTTCATGGTTCTGGATTGAGAGGGTTTCGCCGGGCGAGATAGAGTCGTTCGAAGAAAGTATCAGAAGTGAAGGCTTTCCGGACTTCTTCGTCTGGGAACCCGGTGAATCTGGCGGAAAGGAAAGGAATCTGGATCGCGAGTCATATTACCCGATACAGTACATTGAGCCTCTAGAGAGCAACAGAAATCTGCTGGGGTTAGACCTGGGATCTCTCGAGTCGGTCGGGGAAGCAATTGAAAAGGCAGCTGCTTCAAAACTGATGTGGGCAAGCGATCCTGTCGTCGTTCCGACGGACGAAGAGAAAGCCCTCCACTTCTTTGTCTTCAGACCGATTGTCGAGGAGAGACCGCAGGGTCAAACTGGATTCGTAGGGGCTATCTTTCATTCACAAGCGTTTCACAGTGCCGTTCCTATTCTCCCCAGTAATGGAGATCCAACAGTTATTTTGGGGCTTTATCAGATCGACTCGGACGGAAATCCAGTACTGCTGTTTTCCTCGGCGCAGGAATCTGGTTTACATGTACATGAGTCTGCGGAGACTTCCATATGGCACTATCCGGAAAATGAAAATAACATCGCCCTTCCGGTAATGCTGTTCGGGCGGCTTTTCGTTATTGTTGCCCATCCAGGGCCGGATTTCAGCGTCGTGTACCCCATGAACTACTGGATCTTCATCCTCGCGATCGGACTGACTGTAACTCTGTCGCTTGCGGTTCTGATCGGGTCACTGGGTAATAGAAGCTTCCATCTTGAAAGAGAAGTCGGAAAACGTACCGAAGAGCTAAGAGAGAGTCTGGAGACTGTTTCAAAAACGATGGAGGCATCGGTGAACGTTCTCGCTTCGGTCGTAGATCTCAGGGACCCTTATACCTCAGGTCATCAAAGGAGAGTCGCAGAGCTTTCTGTTGCAATCGGCAAAAAGCTGGGATTCGAAGAGAACAGGCTTACGGGACTGAGGCTTTCGGCGATGATTCATGATGTGGGAAAGATACAGGTTCCCGCGGAGATACTCAACACACCAAGAAAGCTGACCAATCTCGAGTTCGATTTGATCAAACTTCACCCGACGGCGGGATGTGAGCTTTTCAAAGATATCGAATTCCCCTGGCCGGTGGCAGACGCAATCTTGCAGCATCACGAGAGACTTGACGGAAGCGGTTATCCCGAAGGAATCTCGGGGGATCAGATTATTCTCGAGGCTAGAATAATAGCCGTTGCCGATGTTGTGGAAGCGATGGCGTCTCACAGACCGTATAGGTCTTCACTCGGTCTTCAGGCGGCGCTTGATGAGATCAGAAGCGGTAAGGGAAAGCTGTATGATGCAAGAGTCGTAGATGCCTGTCTCGAGCTGTTCGATGAAGGGTTTAACTTCACTGAATGATTTCAACTCCGCTTTGTCGACTTTTCAAGCCTGTATGTTAATATATGAGAGCTTGGCACTTATGAGATACTCGACTCTTAAATAATCACAAGCTTCTTCAGGAGAAAAAGATGGTAGATCTAGCTATCGCGCTCAGAGTGATAAGAATAAGACACTGGATAAAGAACCTGTTCGTTTTTGCTCCGCTGATATTTTCTTCGAGTCTTGCCGACCCAAACTCTCTTCTGAGAGCTACGCTGATCTTCGTTGCATTTTGCCTCGTTTCAAGCAGCGTCTATATTTTCAACGACATCAAAGACCGTGAAAGCGACATGCATCATGCCAGAAAGAAGAATAGACCGATTGCTTCCGGTGAGATCAGTGTGAGAGATGCAGCAACAGTCGCAGCAGTGATGAGTGTCGTTGCGGTCCTGATTGCTCTCTTTCTTCCATACCTTGCTCTTGTTTTCCTACTTCTCTATGTTGTTGAGAATATCTTTTATACTCTGAAGGGCAAGGAGATCGTATTGATTGACGCCTTCTGCATATCTGCGGGATTCGTGATAAGAGTAATGGCAGGGGCTTACGCTATCGATGCAACTCCTACAGGATGGATAGTGGTTACAACCTTCTTTCTCTCGCTCTTTTTGGGTTTTGGAAAGAGGAGAAACGAGCTGCTTTCACTTAAAGAAGAAAGCAACAATCACCGAAAGGTTTTGAGCGTTTACGACGACAGATATCTAGACTACCTTATGGTTGCTACGGCCTCTGTTACTATCATCGCCTATACTCTCTACTGTCTTGATCCGGCGACGATTGTGAAATTCAGTACTGATAAGCTTGTCTACACTGTGCCTTTCGTAACCTATGGGATGTTTAGATACCTCCTTCTCCTTTTCAAGAATGGAGAGGGCGACCCGACGGAAGTCGTAACAAGAGACAGAGGAATAGCGGTTACCGTTGTTTTGTGGATAGTATCTGTTATGCTGGCAATCTATCTGCCAATCTGGTTGTAAAGAGGGACGAATTATGAGTTTTACTGAGGCCATGATACTTGTCGTTGCAATAGTCTTCAACGCCGGGGCAAATGTCCTGCTGAAATACGGGATGCAAAATGCGCCTGACATAAACACCGTTGGACTTAAGGGGATGCTTATAAATTCAATCACAAACATCAGCGTCTGGCTGGGACTTTTCTCATTCGGAGTTGCCTTCATTTTCTACAGCGTAGTTCTGACGAAGATGAAACTGGGAGTTGCCTATCCGATAATGACGAGCGCCGGGTTCGCGATCGTTACCGTTGCGGCGGTTTTCCTGTTTGACGAAAGACTCAGCGCAATGAAGCTCATGGGAATAGCCGTCATTGCGGTAGGAATTTGGTTGGTTGCGATAGCGAAATAGCGGAGGTAGAAGATGAAAAAGACGAAAGTTGCGATTGTAAAGACTAGACCGGAGACTGTCCTGAATGACTATAGAAGGCTTGCAAAACTTGCCGGTATGAAAGAGGCTTTGGACGTAAGTGCTACGACAATCTTGAAGGACAACATTTCCTGGCATCTTCCAATGCCGGGCGCCAATAGCACGCCGTGGCAGCTAGAAGGCGTAGTGCTCGCACTGAAGGATGAAGGCATGAACGACATCGTTTCGGTAGAGAATAAGACTGTGGTTACGAGGCCGAAGTACGGAGAGAAACAGAACAAGTATGACATCGTCTATGAAAAATACAATATCCCCGTCCTGTACAACTTCGAACCGAAAGACATGTCATGGATTGAATATACGCCAAAAAGCAAACTGACGGTTCTGCCGAAGATCTTTCCCGAGGGAGTGAAGCTTCCTGACTACTTCTTCGGCAAAAACATAATTCAGCTTCCGACGATGAAGTGTCACATCTATACCACTACTACCGGCGCAATGAAAAACGCATTCGGAGGTCTCTTGAACGTGAAGAGGCATTACACTCATTCATGGATTCACGAGACTCTTGTCGATCTGTTGAAGATACAGAAGGAGATTCACACAGGGTTGTTTGCCTTCATGGATGGAACGACTGCGGGAAACGGACCCGGTCCCAGAACACTGATCCCGGTGAAGGCAGACTACATACTCGCCAGTGAAGACCAGGTCGCTATTGACGCGGTTGCGGCGAAGATGATGGGGTTCAACCCGATGGACTTGAAATACATAAGGCTGGCCGATGAAGAGGGCCTTGGGAACGGCAGGCCTGAGAACATAGAGTTGGTCGGGGACGATGTATCTGGAGTGAACCTGCAATTCCACGTGGGAGACAACTTTGCGAGCAGAGTCGGAGATCTGCTCTGGTTCAGCCCATTGAAGGTCTTTCAGAAACTCTTCTTCCACACGCCGCTTGTAAAAGTCTTCGTGGCCGCTTCAGATACCTATCACGATAAACACTGGTGGAAGAAGCACGGTGTTCGGATTTTCGAGGAGTGGAAGAAAGAGAGCCCCTGGGGCCGTCTGTGGGACAACTACTAGCCGACAATACCATGGGAGGTATCTATGAAATCGGAATCACAGTCTTTTTCTGGGTCAAGTAGATTGAGAATGTCATTCATTGTACTTTTTGTTGCGCTCGTTCTCGGATACGTCTTCACTTCCGTTACTGTATGGACTACAGATAGCAGATTTCTGACCATCTCAAGATATTCGAGAGTTAGTATACACAGAGATCTTGTGTTGGGAAAGGGCACTGCACCCGAGCAATATCGAATAGGCGGTTTTATGCTTATTGAACACTTTTTCAAGTATTTTCCTCTAAAATGGTTTGACAACTACAACGAGAACCTCTCAAATCTCTTGACCGATGAAGCTGCTTGGACTCCAGAAATAATGAAGAGTGCCAATTACATGTATACTGAGGCCAACAAGCAAGAACTGATAGCTTCTATCAATAACACTATAGACAGTATATTGGAAGACTTGTTCAAGGACAGTGTCTTGGCGCAGAATCTGCTCAAAAATCTAATTGGTGAGATCAGATGGCAGGATTATGTATCTGATGTAAAGCGCACTGCGTTGTTGATAGGTAATTTGCTTCCTTCAGACATCAGATCTTACCTAGATCCAGACAGCGATGAAACAAGAATTATGAACGGCTATTTCAATTCCAGGTTCTTCTTCAGTTCACTTCTCTACATTCTCATATATTTCTATGCTCGGTGTTTCCTAAGTCGGCCCTTATCCGTTTTTTCGATGTTTACGTTTGCAGCGATTCTTCCCTTCGTAACTCAGGAGTTCCTTCAAGCTGAAGCCCTGTACTCGGTCTGTATTTTTACTGCATCATTACTGGCCATGCTCAAACGCAGAACGGGAATTATCCTTACTCTGCTAATTATTTTGGGATGTACAGCTAGACCAGATCATGCTCTCTTCATTTCAGGTATATT
Source organism: Mesotoga sp. B105.6.4 (assembly GCF_002896535.1). Taxonomy (NCBI): domain Bacteria; kingdom Thermotogati; phylum Thermotogota; class Thermotogae; order Kosmotogales; family Kosmotogaceae; genus Mesotoga; species Mesotoga sp. B105.6.4. The sequence goes on from NZ_JWIM01000014.1 coordinate 10,669, forward strand.
CTGTCTTTATTACGGGCTTGATGCATTGAGAGTAAGAAAGATCTCGACACTTATACATGGAATAGTACTTCTCAGCATCCCGGTCATAGCTACATTGTTTCTGAAAAACATTGTATATCCTTATGCAGAGTACTATGTTGATGTTTTTCAGTTTGGGTTTAACTTCGCATTCATCTGGTCTTGGATCTTTCCTTCGATCTTCTTATGTATCCCGCTTGTATTTTCATTCAAGTTGAGACAGATTGAATGGTATAGGAAGACATGGATATGGGTTATACCCTTTACGATTCTTAACTTTGCCGTGGGGAAGACTTTTGATGTAAGGCTCTTTTTACCGGTCTTAGTCTATTTTATCCCACTAACAATCGTTGGGATTGTTGATGCAACAAGAAATTGCGATGAAGCAATATGAGAGGAGCTTGTTATGTATGAGAGGTAATAAAGTGCTTTCATCAAGAAAGAAGTGGCTACTCGTGGTATTCTTGTTGATCGTGATTCTCTCTTATGTTTTTGCATCGATGACTGTATGGACTACAGATAGCAGACTTCTGACATATTCAAGGTACTCGCGTGTGGCCTGTCACAGAGATGTAATTGCAGGAAACAGCGTTGCACCTGATCAATTTCGTTTTGGAGTCTACTATTTGATTGAGTATTTCTTCAAGAACATACCTCTGAAGTGGTATGACATCAACAATCAGTATTTGTCAAGATTGCTCTTGGAAGAAGAAGCTTGGGATGAAGAGTTCCGCAGGAGCTTCGATCTGTTCTTCTCTGTGGAAGAGCGGATGTCCATCTTGAATGTTATTAATGAGAACGTTGACAATCTACTGTCTTCTGTGTTTGGAGAGAATCAACTAATCAAGAACATCTTGAAAGCAAACATTCAGTCTCTCAAAATCGAAGAGTATGCAATGGATCCGGCCAGGTTGATTCTTACAGTTGGGAGCCACATCCCTGAAGAACTCAAGAATTACTTGATAGACGACACTGAAGAAAGCAGGATCTACTACGGGCATGTGACGGCTAGATTCTTCTTTTCCATTGTCTTCTTCATCCTGTTATACTTCTTCACTGAGAACTTTGCAGGTCCTTATTCATCCCTTATGGCTGTTCTTCTGTTTGCTGGTCTCTTGCCGTTTGCGACTCAGGATTTTCTTCAGGCGGAGACAATGTTCTCGTTGTCGCTTTTTACAGGCTCGTTGATTGCCATCTATAAAAAGAGCGCCTTCGCAACAATGATTTCGTTGGTTCTGCTAGCATGTACTGCTAGAACAGATCACGCTTTATTCATCGCAGTCATTTACTCCTTGTATCAAATGTCGGACAAGTCGAATTTGAAGAGACTTGATAATTGGCTAAAGATAGCAGTCCTAGTATTGGTTCCACTGGGCTTCACGGTAGTGCTGTCTAGAGTACTGTTTCCTGAAGCTCAATACTATCTGAATTTCTTTCAATATGATTTTAACCTTAACAACATCTGGTCCCTAGTTTATCCAGTCATACTGCTTTCGATTCCGGCTGTTTTTACTCCTCTTGCTTGGAAGATTCCGTTCTACAAATCAACTTGGCTGTGGGTAGTACCTTTCATCTTTATGAACTTCATGATCGGTCGGACGTCGGAAGCAAGGCTTCTCTTACCCGTCTTAGTATATTGTTTGCCTTTTGTTGTGAAGGGGATCGAAGATCTGGCTGGCAAACTGAGTCTGAACTAGTCTAAACTAGATAGAGGAAGAGAAGCATGAGAAGGCTAAGATGTTAATGCCGCATTTTGGAAGATCCCGTCGTGCTCTTCAGAAGTATCCGCATCGTTTAGATCCCGTAATCTTAATTTGCTTTAATTTAGAAGAACTATCGGGTTACGAGCAGCTTATTTTCCAGCAACCTATGTGGTGACTGAAGGTGGAGGTTATGAGGAATAGATTAATGCTTCTTTACCTGCTCTTGTTTCCGATTATTGGCGTTTCTTGGTCGGAATTTCGATTTACTTTTTCGCCCGTTCTTTCCATGAATAACATGCCTCTTATGATTGATGATAACAAGGCTACAATGAGAGAATTCGAAAGATACTTGTCTATGCCCCCGTTCGCAGAGTTTTCAACAGAAATGAGTTTCCCAAAGTGCGAATTGATACTACGTTTTGATATTAGACAGGTTCCATCAACTTTTCTGAAAACAGGAGGGAAAAGCAACCTCCCTTATACTGAAGGCTATGTTCTTCCGACTATTGATCTCAATTTCCCGAGAGTTGGTTACTTGGAGATGAACGAAAATGTACTTTCTTTCTCTTTGGGAAGAAGGAAAATCGCTTATGGAAGTTCTTTCTATAGCTTCATTTTATCGGAAAGCTTTCCTTATTTTGATCATTTGTGGATCAATCTGACAACAGGAAGTATCTTCGGAGATTTATCGTACGGTTTCTACGCGATTACTTCTGATAGGAGCATCTATAATGCCCCGAGGACGCTCATAGGACACACAATTCAGATCCTCAACGAAAACGTTCTCATATCTGTGGTGGAGCAAAACCTTGTACACGGTGCATATCCTGATTTGGAGGATCTTGCTCCTTTCATTCTGCACCACAACACCTATCAGAAAGGCTCAAACATAATGGGTGCAATTAGAATGGAGATGAACATAGGCAATGTCCTTGGTTACGGTGAGTTCACACTTGACGACTTAGTGACTGGAGTCGAAAGTCAATCTCATGAATCAAACCCAAATGCATTTGGTTGGTTGGTAGGAGGGGTGATTACTCTACTTGAAGGAAACGAATTCTTGGGGCCCCGCATTATGGAAGCAGATTATTCAGTAAGGAAAAGCTCGCTTTTACGAGGTGGGGGTTTAAAGCTTAGATTTGAGTACTATCATTCAACGACTTATATGTACAATAGAAAGGAAAAAGAAGGCAGATTTGTGAATCCGCTATGGATTGAGGAACTGGGAGCAATCAATGGATTCTTTGGCTTTCCGTATGGACCGGATGCAGCATTGGGCTTGGTGAGTGCTGAATACGAGAACTCGACTATGAGACTAGATGTTACGATGGAGTATCTCAGAAAAGGCACTATAGATATAGACTCGGAATACGATTTCCCCTACGACGAAAATTGGTATGGACTTGTGACGCCTATCTCACACGAATTTATGATATCTGCTCAAGCTAGGTTTCTTATGAATCAAAAGCTAGTCCTGTTAGCAAGAGCAAGAATACATCTCTATGAGTCTGTCAGATTTGATCTCAGCATGGGCTTTTCAACTTCTATAGACTTCTAGGTTTTGCTTTCAGCAATTCCTGCAATATAATCGCTGGCATTTCTATTGTTGAACCAGTGACTTGAAAAGCGCCTTAAATCTTCTTCGAGAGAGAATCCGAAATCTGAGTCACAGGAGCCAAAGAAATCGATGGGGCTTACCGAGATGAACCCTTTGTCGACATTTACAAAGTCAAGGTCTTCATCGTGAGAATCGTGGAGGATCTCCTTCCGCATCCAGAACTCCTCCTCACCCCATTCATTTACTTTTTTCTCAAACCAGCGTCTCTTTATGAGACCACCAGGTCTTGTGCAACTGATTCCCCGGATCTTGTCTCTAGGTATCGCAGGCACGTTAACGTTAAGAACGGTATGCTTCGGAAGCTTCTTCCAGTCATACTCTCTTACGAAACTTTCAGAGAAGTCCACAGCTGCCAGAAAATCTGGATTCTCCTCGCTAACCACGGAGATTGCCATGGCAGGTATCCCGTGTACCCTGGCTTCCAGTGCTGCAGATAATGTTCCCGAGTACCTGATGTCAACCCCAAGATTCTGGCCATGGTTTATGCCGCTTAGCACAAGATCAAACCTGTCAGTGCCGGTGATCGTTGCAGCAGCAACCACACAGTCTGCTGGAGTTCCGCTCGTGCAGAAGGAGGAGACGTTCTCTATTGTTTCCCTCTCTCTTATCCGTACCGGCGTCAACCATGTAATTGAGTGACTTACGCCGCTCCGGTTGCTTTCGGGAGCAACTATTGTCACTTCGTGAGACCTTGAAAGTCTCTTCGCGAGCGACCTTATTCCAGTCGCCTGGATTCCATCATCGTTAGTCAAAAGTATTTTCAAAAGAATTCACCACCATCTATATTGTATCGTAAATGAAGGATTCTTTCCTGAAAGCCTCGAGTGAAGCTCAGTCATATTCTATTCCCTGATCACGTAGATTCGAGCTGTAAATGAGCTTCAGTGAGCTTCTGAAGAAAAGAAGGAGAGGAATAACCCCTATTACCGAGGCCGCTCCGAATAAATTCCAGGAGGTGTAGAAGCTCCTTACTTCACCCACGTAACTGTAGATCTTGAGAGAGAAAGGCATGAGTTCCTGACTGTTTAGAAGGATTAGCGGCATGGAGAAGGAATTGAATGCTGAGACTAGAGTGTACATGAGTAGTCCGCCGATTATGGGCATTGAAAGAGGAATAAGAACTCTCAATAAGTAGCCGGTTTCCGATAATCCCTCGAGGAGAGAGACTTCCCGGAGCTCTCTCGGGACAGAAGAAAAAAAGCCGCCAAGCAGCAAAATAGTTAGCGGCATTGCCTGAATACATACAACCATCCCAACTCCGAACAAGCTGTTCACGAGGGCCAACTTGTCGAATACAAAGTACATAGGGAGTAACGTATGCATTCCGTTGTAGAGGCTTCCGAAGAGAATCACTGAAGCGACAATCCTCACAAATATGTTTCTCTTCAAAGAGAAGAGATAGGAAAAGGGAACTCCAGCCAGAAGAACGATCACAAAGGCCCAAAAAGCGATCTTCAGAGTATTGAATATGTTGCCCGGGAGTCCGTCGGAGATCACTTTGCCGTAGTTTGCCAGTGTCAGTTCAGAGATTGAAGGCACAATGTCCGAATCGGAAGCGAAGGAGAGAAAGAGTATGTAGATCACTATCACTGCGGTGGGAACCAGACAGACAATAAGAAGCGCTCTCTTAAGCCATCCGGGAATGGAAAAATCGAAGTGAGGAAATCTGTATCTTATAGACAGAAGGATCATAGGCACGCTTAGAAGGGTGGCCGGAATGACGCCACTGATACCATTTTGAGCAACGCTCAGAATGAATATGACGACTTCGTATATCAACAGAACTCCCACTAGCCGCCTGAACGGCTTCCTGAAGCGGGGTATTATTAGCGGGAGTATCGAATATCCGGCAACAACGGGAAAAACGAGCCAGTTCCAGCCTGCGAAAAGCCCCAGAAGAATGTGTGCCGCGCTGCTGAGATAGAGAACCCGCCTGTGTCTCTTCGGTACTTCTCCTCGAGAAAAGAGCGCGCCCAGGATCCATATGAGTGCGAATACTCCTACGAATACCGCGTAAGCGGAGAGAAGTCCGTAATCCTTTGCCGTATTGAATTTCCTGAAGAGAACGATTCCTAGAAATGAAGTTGAACCGGTCAAGGTATGCGGAGTGAATCCCTCAGGCAGCAACGGACCGTTTCCGGTCATAAGAAAGACAGATGTGAACTCCTTCATCGATCTGGCAAGTTGAAACAAGAAGTACGGAATCAATAGATATCTTATCTCTCCAAACAGAATAGAGGCGGTTGTGAGATCTCCCGCACCGTCTATTTTCATTACATCATCCAGTTCCTTTGAAACTCTCCCTAGCATCCCGAGAATTATCATGGTCGAGAGAGGTATCGAAAGCCAGACGCTTACAAGTAGGGAAGAAAGAAATGCGTGCAGAGGGTTGAGAGTCACGTCAATACTTGTGCCAAGAAGGGTATTCAACAAAGAGTACCCTCCGTATCCCTGAACAAAGACCCTCCATCCGGACACCGTTATGAATGATGGTATAAACCAGCCTATACCCAAGAGCAGAAGAGCAGACTTGCTGTACCTGGTAGCTTTTCTCAACCTGAGCGCGATTAAGAAGGAGATTGAGACCTCAATTGCCGATTTCAGTGTCGACCAGAGGGCCGTCAGTTTCAGCGAGAGTTTGAAACCGGAATCTCTTAGCACAATCTCGTAGTTTTTCAGACCGGAAAAGACAGGTTCCGTCTGAAAGATGCCAAATTCCGTCAATGAGACATACAGAGCCCAAACCGTAGGAGCGATAGTCGCGATTGCGAGAATGAAGGTAACAGACAAACCCATAGACCACTTCCTTCTCACTATAAGAGGAAGCAGTCCAAGGGTAAAGAAGATCGGTATCACGACCGACATACTAACTACCGGACAGAGTCAATGTAGGATTGTGCGCCCGTTAAGGCCTGATCGACGGTCATAGCTCCACTGAATATTGCCTGTAAAGCGGGTTCCAGAGCCTCAAACAACAGTGTCTGATATCCTGGAATATTTGGCATGAATTCTCCTTTGTTGATGATTTCTCCAAGCTCTGGAAGCCAGCCTGACCCAAAAAGCGGGTACTTGTCGCATTGTACGAAGAACTCTTCGCTCTGCTCCCCAAGGTAGGCTATGAAGCTCATGCACTGTTCATAAGTATCGCTGTTGAAGAGAGCAAAACCTTTTGAATCGATAACTCCTCTTACCTCTATCCCCTGTAGATTGGGAAAGGGAAGCATCGCGAATCTAGGGCCCTTCTCTCTGAACTTCTCCGCCATATAGCTGCCTTGAAGCATCACGCCAATCTTTCCCTGTCTGAAAAGCCCATTCATGGCCGCCCTTTCAAGTCTGGAGATCACACCTGAATCGAAATAGCTCTTCACGATCGATACAGTCTCCTTGCTCTCGGGACTTCCAATCTTCAGAGCAGCCCTCTCCTCTCCGCTCAGAAGTGCCGAGACATAGGGAAACATTATGTAGGGTGACGTGAAATCGAATGCGATAGGATAGTCAACTATCCCTGTGAGCTTCTCCTTTATTATCTCGAACTGTACGAAATCGAAGTCGTCTTCGAGATTCAAGCCTGCTTCTTCAAAGGCATCCAGATTGATGAAGGCGACTTGACTGTCTGCATAGTAGGGAACAGCGCTGACTTCACCTTTCCAGGTGAAGGCACTCAGATATCTCTCAGGGTAGTCTCTCAGCGCAGATTCCGGGATAGGCAGATTCCTTTTCGAGGCTGCCACGTCGCCGACATAAGTATCCTTTATCATCACAGCATCAGGCAAGTCGCCTGTCTTCAAGCTCACATTGAGTTTCTCCTCGATCTTCGGGAAGTAGACAATCTCCACCGGAATACCCGTCTTCTCTGAAAATCTACTGGCCGCTGCCCTGTAGAAATCCTCTCCTTCCCAGCTCACCCAGAAGGTGATTCCAAATGTAAACGAGCAGAGCAGTATCACGAATAAGAATGTTGCCGTTTTTTTCATTTCACACCTCCATATTCAGTATCTCGAATAGAACTCTTTCGCTCTTGAATGGCGCGTGTCTCAGTCGGATGCCAGCAGCATCAAAGATTGCATTGGAGATTGCTGGAATCGGTGTGTCGATACCTATTTCTCCTATGCTCTTTGCTCCAAACGGACCCGTCGGCTCGTAACTATCGACGAGACCGCATGTAAGCTTCCCGTAGTCCATTCTTGAGGGAACCTTGTAGGTGAAGAAATCATTAGTCAACATTCTTCCGTCCTTGCCGTAGATGATGTCTTCGTACAGCGCCCAGCCGATGCCTTGCATCGAACCGCCTTCAAGTTGACCCATTGCCTGTACTGGATTCAGTGCGAGACCGCAGTCGGCATATGAAACGAAGTTGACCAGTGTGATTTTTCCGGTATCTGTGTCAATCTCAACTTCAGCGAAGCTTGCGGCGAACGGTGGCGGGGACTCTTCACCAACATAGGAGGCCGACTCGGAAATCTGCTGCTGATTGAAGGTGTACATATGCATCGTACAGAGTTCCGATAGCGATACGGAAGAACCGTCTTTCCCGCGGATCACTCCGGATTCAAGCGTAAGTTCCGATCGATCCTTTTCCAGATACTCGGCCGCAAGATCAAGTACCTTTTCCTTTACCTTTTCTGCAGCAAGCCTAACGGCATTTCCGGAGACATAAGTTGTACTTGACGCATAAGCGCCAACGTCAAAGGGAGTCAGATCCGTGTCTGATGAATAGACGATGATCTTCTCCAGAGGCACCGTTAGAACCTCGGCGGCAATCTGAGCAAGGATTGTGTCACTTCCGGTTCCCAGATCGGTGGCACCTACAAGTAGATTGAATGAGCCGTCTTCATTCATCTTGATAGTGGCAGCGCCCATATCGATTTTCGGGATACCCGAACCCTGCATTGCAAGAGCACAGCCAACCCCGCGAACCTTGCTTCCATTTCTCTTCTTCTTTCCCCACTTACTGTCCCAGCCAATTGCCTTTCTTCCAAGATCGATGCACTCCTGAAGCTTGCAACTCCTCATTATTTGAGGGACGCCTTCCCTTCCCTCACCCATGATTTCAAATATTGGAGAGGTTTCGCCCTCTCTGATGGAGTTCATCTCTTTGAGCTTCAGCGGATCCATCTTCATCTCATAGGCAAGTTCATCGATAGCACAGTCGAGAGGAAAGAGCCCTTGAGGCGCTCCATAACCTCTATAAGCTCCTGCAGGAGGGAGGTTCGTATAAACTATGTCTCCGCCGAAGTGTACAGCGTCGACCTTGTTGTACAGAGGCAACGTTTTTGATCCCGAGACCATGAAAGTTGTAAGGCAGTGTTCTCCATAGGCCCCAGTATTTGAGATTCCGTGAAGTGAAATGGCCTTGATCTTTCCATCTCCAGCTGCTCCGACGATAACATCGTAGCTCATCTCGTGGCGAATATTCGTTGCCATCGAGACTTCCTCTCTTGTATAAGCAATTCTTGCGGGTTTACCGGTCTTGAGAGTAACGAGAGCGGCGTAAGGCTCTGCGATTACCGATTGCTTACCTCCAAATCCTCCGCCGATTCGCGGCTTTATGACTCTGATTTCTGCAATTGGCTTCTTCAGTATTCTAGAGAGAATTCTTCGGCAGTGAAAAGGCACTTGAGTGGACGAGATAACTACTAGTCTTCCGACAGGATCAAGATAAGTGAGAGCGTTGTGTGGTTCCAGTGCAGCATGGAGCTGAGTGTCCACATGATATGTTCTTCTGATAACGAATTCGCACTCTTCGAGGGTCTTCTCAACGTCTCCGATATCCATCACGAAGTGAGCGGCGATATTTCTGGAGTTGTCGTAGACACCCGAGCAGTCGCTTTCATCATGAATTATCGGAGAGCCCTCTTTTGAGGCTTCCTTCATATCAAAAACCGCATCCAGGGTCTCGTACTCGACCTTGATCTTTCTTAGTGCTTTGAGAGCCGCTTTTTCGGTAGTTGCTGCTACGACTGCCACAGGGTCGCCAACGTACCTAACCTTTCTGTCCAAGAGATAAGTATCGTAAGGAGAGGGTTCCGGGTATCCCTGACCTGCTCTGGTATAAGGAACTCTCTCCACATCTTGGTAGGTGAAGATGCCGACTACACCCGGTATGCTCAAAGCCTGAGAGCTGTCGATACTCCTAATAATTGCGTGGGCATGAGGAGACCTGAGAAGTTTGACAACTAGAGCATCCGGCATATCATAGTCTGGTGTATATGCCGGCTTTCCCCTCACTATTGCGAGACCGTCTACTTTCTTCATTGATTTTCCGATCGTCATGAAGGAATCATTCATCGATTTCACCTCGCATCACTTGGGCCGCCTTTTTTATGGCTCGATTCTGAGGCTCATATCCCGTGCATCTACAGATGTTCCCGTTGAGCGCGAGCCTTATCTCTTCGTCGGAAGGATCCGGGTTTTCTCTTAGCAGAGCTTCTCCCGTCATTACTACCCCGGGGATACAGTATCCGCACTGAGCTCCGCCCTCTTCGAGAATGGCCTCCTGGATTGGGTGCAACTTGTCTCCATCGGCCATGCCTTCGACGGTCTCAATGTTCTGACCATCAATAGAAACCGCAAAAGTTGAACATGAAAGTATCGGCTTTCCATTCAGGAGAACGGTACAAGTTCCGCAACTTGCAGAATTGCAGCTTCTTCTGACGCTCTTATAGCCTAACCTCCTTAGTACTTCAAGCAGATACTCACCGGGGTCAATATCGAGTTCATGAAGTCTTCCGTTCACAGTAAAGGCAATTCTCATAAAATCATCCCCTTCAGTTTTTCAGCAGCTCTCTGGGCCAGCACTGAAGCAAGGTGCTTTCTGTACTCGAAGGAGGCGGTCATATTCGAGCCTCCAATAAAGCTCTCATAAACGAGACTTCTTACTATTGAAGGCATCACATCGTTTATCTCTAGATCCACCATTGCAGCTTCGACACTTTCAAACCTTGCCGGATACTGCGGTCTAGATCCGCAAACAACTCTGGCCGCTCTTATTCTCCCGTGCTCCGGTCTGATCGAAAGGCCTACATTGACCGTCGCAATATCGAAAGTAGTCTTCGAGAACTTCTCGAAGGCCGTGAACCAGCCGTCCTTCTTAAGAATCGCGTGAGTGATCAGAGGTTTTTCACCTGCCGGTAGCGAGAAGTAATCAGAGATCAGCATTCGCTGGTAACCATCGACCCCGTAGATCATGAGACTTGAGCCGGCAGCGAGAAGACAGGTGCTTACGTCCGACCATCCAAGTTTTGGGGCGATTGAGCCGCCGATAGTCGCCATATTTCTAATCTGCCATGAGCCTACTAAAGAGAAGGCGTCGTAAAAGAAATCTCCGAATTCCCTTCTTATCAGTGGGTCCTTTCTGAAAGACTCGACTGTCGTTGAGGCGCCGACTACTATTTCATCTTCGGTGATCGATACCGTGTCAAGCCTTAGAGATTTCAGATCGATGATCTTCTCGATTCTTGAAGACTCCATAAGAGCTACAATCGTACCTCCGGAAAGGAATATCGAATGATCTCTGTCGCGTTGCATGAGTTCAAATGCCTCCTCGACGGTTTCCGGTCTGAAGTACTCATTCACGTTAGACAGCATTATATCCCCTCTTTCTCCAGACTTTTAGGGTTCTGAAAACTAGATTTCTGATAACGGTAGTTCTGTACCACTGACTTGCTCGAACATCATCTATGGGAGAGACGCGCTTCATGGCCAGTTCGACGAATTTCGATTCATCGAACGAGCTCCTTTCACTCGAATAATATTCGCACGCCTCTTTCGGAACAACTACAACGGGAGCTACGGAGCCGAATGCGAGTCTGATTTCCGATTCAGATATCAAGGAGCCTACCGAAGCTATTGCTATGGCCATAGAACTTCGCTGACCAACTTTGTAGAACTGAGGAAAGAACCCCCCGGTTTTCTCGAAAGTTATGGATCTTACAAACTCGCCTTTTGAAAGAGATGTCACTCCCGGACCTTTGATGAAGTCGGCTAGACTCTGAATTCTCTCCCCGTACTGGCCCACAATCTGCAAAGTCGCGTTTGAGAGCAAGAGAGCAACGATTGAATCGCCTGCAGGAGATGCATTGACAACGTTCCCTACGAGAGTTGCTCTGTTTCGGATCTGTGGGCTGCCTACTTCTCTCAAAGCCATCTTCAATATTTTGCTATGTTCTCCAATTGTCTCGTTGCTCAAAAGCTCGGACATCGTTACTTTGCATCCGACCCTTATTGAGTCGCCGAGATCTTCTATCTTGCCGAAACTCCTCAAATGTCTCAGGCTCACGACATTTTTTGGCGCTATGCGTTTCAACCTGATTTTTACAAGTAGGTCGGTTCCGCCTGCGAGAATATTGCAGTCGCTTCTGGAGAGAATCGACATGAGTTCCTCTTCACTTGTCGGCATAAGGACACTGAATGACATCTCTTTCACCTCCGGAATCCTCCATTGCTATCTGTAATACCTAAACCGTGGTCTGTACAATTCATACTCTCCGGAATATCAATATCGAAGACATTGTGACTTCGGCCTTCGATCTCGCGCATCTTGGCAAGCCCGCTTTTCACCAGTTGATATGCACCTCTATCGCCGGTTATTCTGGATAGTCGGGAAAAGACCTTTCTAGAAATATATGTTGGAAAGCCTTTCTTTCCCTCAAAGACGTAGGAGACCATCTCGTCTTCAGTGGTTACCGAACCTACCAGGCGTTCCACATCCTCTTTGGTAATCAATGGCATGTCTGCAAGGGCCAGAACGATTCCTTCGCAGCTGTCGGGGCACTCTCTGAGTCCCCGGACGATGCTGGTTGAAATCCCATCTTTGTAGTTCTCGTTTATCACCGTCTGGAACGATCCGATCTCAAACATCTCCGGTTCAAAATCAGGATTGACTACAAGAATCTTGCCCATTGCGTCGATGGTTCCAAGACTGTCCAGCGACCACTGCAGAATCGGCTTGCCTGCGAAGTCCGCAAGAAGCTTCTCACTGCCAAAGCGTCTCGACTCTCCCGCAGCCAGAAGTAGCAGTACTATGGAATCACTTTTCATCTGTCTTAGCGAGGCTCTCTGCCGCTTTGCGGATTGCTTGGATAATTTTGTAGTAACCTGTGCATCTGCAGAGATTTCCTTCTATGGCTTCCATAATCTCTTCATCACTTGGGGCTGAATTTCTGTCCAGAAGGGCTTTCGCCGACATTATCATCCCCGGCGTACAGAATCCACATTGGACCGCCCCCTCATCAATGAAAGTCTGCTGAATAGGGTCGAGTTCGCCGCTCCTGGAAAGACCTTCGACTGTAACCACTTCTGAACCGTCGATTTCGGGAACAAGAACCAGGCAGGAGTTGACTGCTTTGCCATCAATAATAACCGTGCATGCTCCACACTCTCCCTCACCGCAGCCTTCCTTTGTTCCGGTAAGCCCCATTTCATCACGCAGAAAATCGAGTAATCGCATATCTTCTCTTACTTCCTGTGTATGCTTCTCATTGTTTAGAATGAAGCTGATCTTCATTTCAGTGCCTCCTCGATTGCATCTCTATCCGGCGGCAGAATCCGTACTTCGGGAAGAACCGCAGAAACGTTCTTGAGGTCCTTCAGTCCGTTGCCGGTGACAACTATCACTACTCGGTCCTTTTCACCTACGAGTCCAAGCTTCCTAGCCTTCTTGAAGCCCGCAAATGCAGTTGCACCGGCCGGTTCGGCGAACACTCCGGTTTCCCTCGCAAGTTCTATTATACTCTTAAGGATTTCGTTGTCCGAAACCGAGAGAAGGAGACCGTCATGCGCTTCTGTGTAGTGACAGGCCTTTATGACGTCTCTTGGTTTTCCAACACATATGCTGTCGGCTACTGTGGTTGCTTCAAGATCGATCGGTTCGAAAGGGAAGCCCGCTTCATAGGTCTTCTTGATCGCAGCAGAGCCTTCGGCCTGGATTCCGGCTATCTTCGGAGCTTTCTCGATGAGACCCAACTCCTTCATATCCTCAAAGCCCTTGTAGAAACTTGAGAGAACAGTCCCGTCGCCGGCCGAAACGAACAGGAAATCAGGGAGATCGTCCTCCATCTCGAAAGCGAGTTCCAACGCGCAGGTTTTCTTCCCTTCCAGCAGATAGGGATTGATCGCGCTGTTTCTGCAATACCAACCCATAGACATCCCTATCTCCATAGAGAGATCGAATACTCTGTCATAACTTGCTTCTATCGCAAGAATCTTTGAACCATACACCTGCAGTTGTGTGATTTTCGCCACAGGTGCGGTTGAAGGCACGAAGATAACGCTCTTTAAGCCGGATACGGCCGAAAGTCCCGATAGAGAACTGGCTGCATTTCCCGTCGAGGCACAGAAGATGGTGTCGAACCCCTTTTCCATTGCCTTTGCTACAGCAATGGCGCTTGCCCTGTCTTTGAAAGATGCTGTCGGGTTTCTTCCGTCGTCTTTTATCAAGACTTCCCGAATCCCGTATTTCCTCGAAAGAGAACGACTCTTGTAGAGCGGTGTATTGCCAACAAGCAGCTCCGGGAAATCGATTTTCCCTTCAAACGGCAGAAGGAAGTCAAAGGCCCAGATTCCCCTCTTTTGAAGAGAAGTCAAACTGAACTCAAATTCCTTCCTCACAAGCGCAAAATCGTAAACGACTTCGAGGGTCCCCTTACGATCACCGCAATCGGGGCAGTAGTAGTCTACTTCGTCTTTTGCGAATTCCTTACCACAAGTGATGCACTTCAGAAGATATTTGCTCAAACCAGTACACCCCCGATGGCGCTAACGGGACAGCGAGATTCGCAAAGCCCGCAACCGAAACACTCAGCCGCATCCACTTCGACTTTGTCATCCAGTTCCAGTGCGAAGTATGGGCACACTGCAACACACAAGCCGCATCTGGTACATTTCTCGTGATCGATGACGGGATTTCTGACCTCGAAGGACTCTTTCTGTATTTCAGCAGAGTCGATCGCATCTATTACACTATCGAACCCTCTCTTCTCGAGAGCCGACGGAAGAGCGTCTACTATCCTTTTGAAGAGGTCTTTGCCTTTTATCAGAGCTCCAGAAAGCATCTGCACCGCGGATGCGCCGCAAGAGAGAAAGTCAATTACATCATCTGCGCTTTGAATGCCACCGACACCTATAATCGGCAGAGAACAGCCCTCGCGTATTCTCCTAACGGATGAGAGGGAAAGCTTCTTGATTACGGGACCGCTTATCCAGCCAAACCCATCGCTGCTTCCCAAAAACGAACGATTCACTTTCCTGTCCAGCGGATAAACCGGTCCAAGCGAGTTTATTGCAACGATTCCGTCGCCACCAGAGTCCTGGACGGCCTTTGCCATTTCAGCCGGATCAGGCACAGATGGGTCGAACTTCAGAAAGACCGGCTTGTCCGTGCCTTCCTTAACGGCAGAGACCAACTCCTTCATAAGCGAAGGGTCATCGGCGACGTAATGAGTAGACAGCTCGAAAGCATCTGCAAACCTTGAGAATAACGGGACCAGCTTTCGAAGATCTTCAGGTGAGTAACCTAGACTGACTATCAGAGGAAGACTTGATGATTTCTTGTATTCCGGTAGAAACTCCTCAAACCATATGTCAGGAGGGAACTCGCTCCAAAGCTCAGTATTGATTACGAAGTCCTTATCCGCTACTATGCAAGGTCTCGGGACCTTAGCTGCTACTGTAGATATCGTCTTCGTAACCATAGCTCCGACTCCCATGGCTTCCAGTGCGAGCATCTTCCTATGATCCCCTGTAAGAGGACCGGAGGCAGGCATCAATGGATTCTTAAGGGAAATACCCGCCACTTCTGTCGAAAGATTCACGAAAGCACCTCCTAGAATCTCTTCTCAAATGCTTTGTACAACCTTCTTGCCTCTCTATAAATAATCTCTTCGTCGGCTCTTGTCGGTACTCCTTCTGCTAGGACCCTCTCGCCACCGACGAACACATCGCTTACCGAAATGTTGTCGCAGATTCCAAAGAAGAAATGATCCACGAAATTCTCTGCCGTGATCTCGGTCGGACTTCGATAGTTGAGTACGATCAGATCTGCGGTGCTTCCCTCGCGAATCGTTCCAATGTTTGCTCCAAACGTTCTGGTTGCAAGTTCGTAGTTCGCTCCAAAGAGAGAAGGGTTTAGATCTCCTGAAAAGCTGGCTTTCGGATCGCGCTGGATGTAGTGAGGACCGAGAATCATGAACCTTACGTCGTTGCTGAGATTGAATCCGTAACCATCGTTTCCTACCAGCACTGCAGCTCCCTCTTCTCTAAAGCGTTTCCATTCAGGAAATCCAACACCATTGTTGATATTCGACTGGCAATTCACCACGATGTAGCCCTTTGTGTTCTTTATCAGGCTCCTTTCAGATGGTGTAGTGTGAATGCAGTGGGCGTAGATTGAGTTCTCTGTCATGAGCCCGGCTCTATGGAAGCGCTCCAGTACTCTCTGGTCATATACGCCAATCGTGTGCTCCTGGTCCTCGGGGCCCTCTGCAACATGAACGTGAATGGGAAGCTTACCAGCTATCTCTTTTGAAGCCAGCGACAGTGTCTCTTTTGAGAGAGTGAAGGAAGCGTGGAAACCGAAAACCCCTTTCTTGTACTGCGTCGACTCCCTGCTGAACTCGAGATTCTCTCTTATTCCCCTGTCGCGTTTTTCCAATCCGTCTCTGTCCGAGACCTCATAAGCTCCACAGTACCTCAAACCGACATCGTTGACGGCAGCGGCGATTCTCTTCAGAGAACCATCTATCGCGTTTGGCGAAGAGTTGTGGTCGAAGAGAGATGTAACGCCTGCCTTAAGCGACTCGATTGAAGCCACATAAGCCGAGATCTCAAGATCTTCAAGAGTAAGGGCTTTATCCAGTCTCCACCACAACTCTTCCAGCAGTTTTGTGAACGAGGATGGATTGAAGGGAGAGACCCTCAATCCGCGAGAGAAAATTGAGTAAATATGCGTATGGGCATTTACCAGCGAAGGCATCACGAGCTTTCCGTCTAAGTGCAGATTCTCACCATCATAGCTGCTTTCGCCTGAAGAGACCTTCACAATCTCCCCGTTCTCTACCCTCACGTATCCCTTTTCTATGAATTCTCCATCATTTGTGAAAATAGAAACTCCATTTATTTGCATGAAGCATCCTCCCAACGAACTGATTCGCGTTCGATGAAGCGTCCCGAAGCCCTGGGAAGCAGAACTTCACCGTCTTTGTAGGCGACTCTGCCTCTTTGAACTACCGCTTCCACCCTTCCCTTTAGCTTCATGCCATCGAAAAGAGAGTGGTCGGATCTCGTGAAAGGCGATCTTGAGACGGTAATCTCTGCATCCTTATCGACAACGGCGATATCTGCGATAGATCCGGGAGCCAGCAGCCCTCTCTTTGGAAACAATCCGAACGTCTTGGCCGCGTTTGTTGAAAGCAGAGAAGAGACTCTTGTAAGGTCGCCTTCAAGCAAAGTGTTTGCGGTGGAAAAGGATAGGCCTAGCGATCCAGAGCCGTTCGGCATCGACAAATAGTCATCTCGATTCTCGAGTTTATCTTGCCTAAGGAATGGACAGTGATCCGTGCCCATCGATGAGATCTCCCCCTCTCTCAACGAAGAGACAAGAAGCAATCGCTCCTGTGCGCTCCTTGGAGGGGGGCAGTAAGTATTAAGATAACCTTGCTCGCCGAGTAGCGGGCTATTGTCCAGCAGTAGGTACTGAGGACAGGTTTCAAGTCTTGTAGAGTCTTTCCAGTTGACATTGATCGAGCCGAGAGTCTTTGCGGTTTCGCCGCTGGAAAGATGTACGATGTACAGCTGGCCCTGTTTGTCCATAGACATCAAGGCGAGCTTGACTACTTCGGTCATCTCGCTAATAGTCGGTCTGAGATCCGAGAGATCTTTGAAAGTAGGACTTACGAAACCGGAAACGGTCTCAGTTATTATTTCATCGTTTTCTGCATGGGCCAGCAGGACGAACCCAAGCTTTCTTGAGAGCGAGAGCAGGTTGAGGATCATTCCGTCGCTTGTTCTGCGATCGGAAGAACTATATGTCGTGAAGATTTTTATAGAAGGCATCTTCTCGGCTATTGCAGCTCTGGCTATCTCTTCGGCGGAAAATCGAGGACTTCCTGCAAGCGTTACGTGGAAAGCGTAATCTATCCTGCTGTCTGCTGCCGTCTGCATTCGACTCTTCTTTGCTTTCTCAAAGTCTAAAAGACTGGAAACGGGATCGAGAAAATCAATCAGTGTGGTTACTCCCCCGCTGATTGCAAGAGCAGATCCCGAATCGAAGTCGTCAACGGACGTATATCTTCCCAGATTCAACGAAAGATGTACGTGAGGATCGATGAATCCCGGCAAGAGAAACAATCCGGAGCAGTCAAGGATCTCGCGTGCCGGGAAACTGCTCCGGGTTGCAGATATCGCCGCGATTTCCTCGCCCGAAACATAGAGATTGGCAGGAAAGACACTGTCTCCTGCGCAAATCGTACCGTTTTCCAGGGCAAGGTCAAAAGTCACGGTCTTCCGCCCATAGTAAGCGCCATTATAGCCTTAGCTGTGTGAAGTCTGTTCTCTGCTTCGTCTATAACGATTGACTGAGGACCGTCTATTACCTCGTCGACGACCTCTCTGCCCCTATCCGCGGGAAGAGCATGCATGTAGACCGCTCTCCTATTTGCAAGCTTCATTCTCTCAGGGGTGCAAATCCAGTCTTTATTCTTTCTCACTTCTTCCATGATTTCCTGAGGATCTTCTGAGACGTAGAAGCCACCCCATGACTTCGGAATCACAATATCTGCATCTTTGAATGCCTCATCCATGTCGTGAAGTATATCGAACTTGGCCCCGCTGTTCTCGGCGTTTTGCTTTGCCTGATCAACTATGTCGGGCATCAAATCGAAGCCCTTCGGATAGGCCAGCTTAACGTCCATACCGTATCTCGTGAAGAGAAGAATCTGGGACTGTGGCACGGAAAGAGGCTTGAGATGGCTTTCGGCATAAGCCCATGTTATCGCAACCTTCAGGCCGTTGAGATTCGTTCCAAATCTCTCTCTAATCGTCATCATATCGGCCATCACCTGCATAGGATGATAGACATCATCCTGCAAATTCAGAATTGGGACATCCGCGTGTTCGGCAAGAGATCTCAGATATGGATTTCCCGCCTTGAACTTGCAGTGCCTTACAGCGATTGCGTGGCCGTATCTCGAAAGAATCATCGCGGTATCTCTAGGAACCTCTCCGTGCGCAGTCTGCATCGTTGAAGGATCCAGATAGTGAGCGTGTCCGCCCAGCTGTGTTATTCCCGCTTCCATCGAGTTGCGTGTTCTAGTTGATTGATCGAAGAACATCAAGAACACCGTCTGATAAGGAAGCAAAGGGGTCGGTTCGCTCGTTGCAAATCTCCTTTTCAGATCGGAAGATAGATCGAGCATCAGATCAATCTCCGTTCTGTCAAAGTCCTGTGTGGTGATAAAGTCTCTGCCTCTCAAAATGCTACTCATCCTATTACCTCCTAATCTATTGTGAAAGCCTTAAAGGAAGAAGAGCGTACATAGCCGCCGCCTTTACCAGATGGTCGATGGGGCACTGATCATCGGGACTGT
Organism: Mesotoga sp. B105.6.4; assembly: GCF_002896535.1. Classification (NCBI taxonomy): domain Bacteria; kingdom Thermotogati; phylum Thermotogota; class Thermotogae; order Kosmotogales; family Kosmotogaceae; genus Mesotoga; species Mesotoga sp. B105.6.4. The sequence continues at coordinate 29,589 of NZ_JWIM01000014.1, forward strand.
GCGCGTAGATCTCGTTAGCGGGCCCGAATCCGATCGTCGGTATCGAAAAGACACCTGCTGTTGCTATTCCATTTGTCGAGAATGTCCACTTGTCAACGAAAGGCTCCTCACCGAAAACTTCTCTAAAAGTGTTTACTGTCTTCTGCACTATTTCGCTGTCCTCTTCCATTACCCACGTTGGGAAGTACTTCTCGACGGGATACACAGTTCCGGTATATGAAGGTCTTTCGTAAAAGAGTTCTACAATCTCCGCCTGCTCCCCGGCCATTTGAATGGCCTCTTCCAGTTCTTTTACTACCGTCTCTTTTGTCTCTCCCGCCGTCAACCTTCTGTCTAGCTGGATGGTGCATTCATCGGCTACTGCGTTTTGGGAGGGAGATTTGAAAAATATCTGAGTAACGGCTATCGTCCCCTTCCCTAGGAAAGCGTCATCTTTTATCCTCTCATTGAGCCTCTCTATCTCCTGTATGATACGGCCCATCTTGTAGATAGCATTGACTCCCCGTTCGGGTGCGCTCGCGTGACAGGAAAGCCCCGAGGTTTTTATTTGAAGCTCCATTCTTCCCCTGTGCCCCCTGTAGATATTTAGATTCGTCGGTTCGGTAATGACCACGAAGTCAGGCCTAATGCCGTCTTCCTGAACTATGTACCTCCAGCAGAGGCCATCACAATCCTCTTCCATCACAGTTCCTGTAACGTAGAGAGTGAAATCACCCAGCAGTCCCTCTTCTTTCATTATCTTTGCCCCGTAGACCATTGCAGCCATTCCAGCTTTCTGATCGGAAGCACCTCTCCCGTAGATTATGCCATCTCTAACAACTCCTCCGAAAGGATCTACCTTCCAGAGCTTTTCATTTCCCACTTCTACGGTATCGATATGTGCGTCCATGGCAATCACTTTCTTGCCCGATCCGATTCTACCCATGATGTTTCCCAGACCATCGACTATGACTTCGTCGAAGCCCACCTTGTCCATCTCTTCGCGAATCCTTTGGACAACCTCCTTTTCACCGGCAGAAAAGCTCTTGATGCTTACGAGATCGCTTAGAAAAGCGGCAAGTTCCTTTCGGTATGATTCAGCCTTGGTAAGTAGATGTCTTGACACGTTTGTCACTCCTATACACGAGTATTTTCTTTATTATAACTTCTTATACATTGTAAAAAAAAGTAACAAGAGAACCAACAGAGGCTTTGGTAATAGTATAGCTCGACTCGTTTCGGTTCTCAACGGAAGGCGATCAAGTTAGTGCAAGTGTTCAGCATGAGGGAGTCTCAGGATGAAGGGCTTTGCCTTGCTCTGAAGCTATAATTTATCTTGGGGGTGATTGTATGAAGACTCTCGATGTGAAGGATCTGACAAGCAGGATCGGGAAGTTCAACCTCGGGCCTGTCGATCTATCAATTGAAAAGGGCGAAATCGTAGGTTTGATTGGACCATCAGGCTGTGGAAAGACTCTCCTGTTAAGATCTATTGCGGGGCTACACGAAACGCTCTCGGGTACTGTCGAGATCAACGGGCAGGATGTAACCTTCCTTGAGCCCCATCTCAGGGGCCTTGCTTTTGTCTTTCAGGACAATGCCTTGTTTCCCCACATGGATACCCATGACAACATTGCCTTTCCTCTCACAGTAATGAAGGACAAGGAGGCAAACGAAAAGGTAAGTAGAAGAGCCGATGAACTCGATGGCCTTTCTGACTACCTTGATCGTTGGCCGAAAGAACTGCCGGCCGGTATGAAGAAGTTGACGGCATTCGCAAGAGAGACGGTAAAGAAATTCAACATCATCATGCTTGATGAACCGTTCGAGAGACTCGACAAGAAGATCAGAACCGAGCTGAGACTGATGATCAAGAGGCTGCTGATTGCTCTTGGAGAGTCTGTGCTCATAGTATTGAACGATCCCGAAGATGCGATGGCAGTTGCGGATAGAGTGTACGTCATGGATGATGGAGCAATAGTTCAGCATGGCCCGCCAACAGAGATATACGAAGATCCGGCTTCGCATTTTGTGATGGAGCTCTTTTCTTCGATGGGAGTCAACAGGGTGGGTGATGAGTCCTTCAGACCCCAGGATGTTCAACTGGACGAAGAAGGGGAGGAATTCTCGCCGGAACACTGCGGTCCTTTTGATTCGAGACGCATACTCTGCAGTGGAAAGCTCAGAGGGGAGAATGTCACAGTACTGCTTCCACTGGAGTGCAAAGACCTTGATTCGGTTTTCATAAGCATCACCAGGTCTTTCAGTCTATGATCAAGTGTGTTTTACTGTCTCTCTTGGCTGAAATTGCGACGAAAAACCTTCTGGTTGCGGTATAATCTATTTGGTGATGTGTAAAACGTTCTTATGAGAGGCCTTTCTCTAATGAGAAAGGCTTTTCTGTCTGCTCGAGAGAAGTTCTATTAGTCTGTCGGGATAATCCGTAATGATTCCATCTACACCAAGGTCTATCAGTCTCTCCATCTCCGGGACCTCGTTTACGGTCCAGGGGATGATCTTCAGTCCGGATCTGTGAGCGCTCTCTATCCATCCCTCGGTCATGAGTGTGTAGTTAGGAGAGATGACACTGCAGCTGATACTGGCAAGCATCTTCCCTATGTCGAATCCGAAGTTCCTCAATCTCAGACCGGCAGTCCATATAGTTTTATCGAGATTTGTGCTTGAAATTAGGGCGACCGTTTCAACGGAGGGTTCCAACTCCCTAGAAATCTTGATAGCTTCCCAGTTGAAAGATTGTATCGTTGACAGTTCTTCGAAGCCGAATCTGGAAACAACTTCAAGAACTTTTCTAACGTGTTCTCTAAGATCGACGGTATCCTGAGGTCTCTCAGGAAAGTGCTTGATCTCTATGTTAACTCTCACTTCCTTTGCAGACTTCTCGTTGTGTTGCCGGACCAGGTCAAGAACCTCTTCGAGAGAGGGTATAGCCTGTCCATCCATTTGAAGTTGTTCGGGCCAATCTTCAGGATTGACAGTTCTTCCTATGTCGTACTTTCTAAGCTCTTCGAAAGTAAGGTCTTTTATCAATAACCGGTCCTTTATGAATTCCCCGTCCTTTCTCGTTCGCTGTGGATTCAGATACGGCTCATGGTTAATGACGACAACGCCGTCACTGGTGATTAAAGTGTCAAGTTCAATAGTGTCAACGCCCAATTCTAGTGCGTACCCGAAGGCGGCGATCGTATTCTCGGGCATGAGACCTCTGCAGCCGCGGTGTCCCTGTACATCGAACTCTGCGGTCGCGGAAAGTGCCGTTGAAATAAGAAGAATGACGATAATGGCCATTGATTTCAAGATAAGTCTCATAGTCACACTCCATTCAATCTTTTTGAATTGCAAGTTGTATAATTTCCACCAGTTGCGTGGGGGGAGATTGCGTTGAATCTTAATATACTATTCTTTGAAGCTCTTATATATGCGAGCCTGGCGACTAAGAATCTGCTTAGTCAATATTTCGACATCTCCGGTTATTCACCAACCGAAATCGGAATACTGATGGCGGTGCTGCCTGTCGTCTCGCTAGTTTCCAGCCCCTTGTGGTTTAAAATCAGCTCTAGACTTGGTCAGTACAAAATCTATTATATCGTATCTCTTTCTTCAGCCGTATGTATCTGGCCCATTTTTGCCACCAGCGATTTCTTGACATCCTTACTCTTCATGATCCTCTTCTCTCTCTTTTTTTCGGCAGTTGTTCCACTGGGTGATTCGATTATTATGACGATTCTTAAGACTACTGGAGGTCGTTTCGATCGTGTGAGGCTTTTTGGCACGATAGGGTTTGCAGTTACTTCTCTCTTGTTAAGCAGTCTCGTCGGGATCAGTTTCTTCTGGTTATTTGCAGCCACCTCCATTGTTCTGGCCTTCTCACCGATGTTCCTCAAGAGAAGACCCGGTGAATCGAGAACTGAAGCCCCGGAAAACCCTGCAAGTGCAGGTTCTCTTCTTCAGTTTTCTTTGATGACTGTCGGAATGTTTTTCGGAATTACTTTGAACTCCTTCCATAATTCTTTCATTGCGGTCTTCACAAGACAGAACGGTATGGATCCGTCGGTCGTGGGGGTTGTCTTTGCAATTACCGCTCTTTCAGAGATTCCTTTCTTGTTGGTTGCCGACAGGATAATCGAGAAAATCGGCAGTATGAGAATCCTGCTATTCGGCATGGCAGTAATTGGAGTCAGGATGATTCTTGTCTCCTTTGCGACAAACGTATATGCGCTCTATTTGGTGGAGTCTTTACACGGGTTGACGTATATTCTAGTGTATTACTCCCTTTTTCACTTCATCCATTACGGTCTTTCGGGTAGGCGGATGATTGCTGCTCAGAGTGTCTTCTGGATTGTGAGGTCGGGATTGACTTTCATCGTGGGGTCAATCGGAGGAGGAATAATTATCGATAAATTCTCAGTCTTCTTTGCATTCAGACTCTTCGGATTTGTCGGGCTTCTATCTGCAATCTTAATGACGGGCGTTTACTTCGCGATTCTAAGATCGCGATCGAATTCCATATGAAACCCATCGGATCCAAGAGCTGAGAAGTATCTCTCGGAATAATGTTTCATTGCTTGATGTCAGTCTGAAAGAACCTCCGGGATGAATTGTGGATCAGTTTTTCGGAAGGGTTTGTGAGCGGTTCTTTCTTTTCAAATAACGAGAACGAAGCGGTATGCTGGGTCTTACGTGTGATATTCAACTCTGCTAGCTTCTTAGCGAGCTTCTTGCGGGGTAACTCTTGGTGTTATAATTAGTTTGGTATTCTGCCGTTTTCAATTTTCGAAAAGGGAGGGATCTTATGAAAAAGCTTCTTGTACTGGTTCTTCTGTGCTTGTCAATCTTTGCTTTCGGAAAGACCACTATCAACTTCTGGCACGCTATGAGTGGCAGCAGATTGGGTGCAGTTGATGCAATTGTAGAGGGATTCAACGCAGAAAATCCCGATATCGAGGTGGTTGCGCAGTTCACCGGTTCGTATGCTGAGACTCTTACCAAGGCCATAGCTTCATATCGAGCGGGCGATCAGCCTCACATCGTTCAAGTTTACGAGGTCGGTCTTCAGACCATGCTGGACAGTAACGCTATCAAACCGGTCTTTGAGCTTTCCGGTCCTGATTTTGATTGGGGAGACGTGATCGGCCCTATTCTCGATTATTACACAGTGGGCGACCAGCTCTATTCAATGCCTTTCAACTCGTCAAGTGCTATTCTCTATTACAACAAGGATATTTTCAAGGCAGCCGGTCTTGATCCCAACAAGCCCCCTTCGACTTTTGATGAACTATACGAGATGGGAAAGAAGATAGTCGAATCAGGGGCGGCACAGGGAGGAATCTCTTTTGGTTGGCCTGCATGGGTCTTCGAGCAGATGCACTCGGTACATGGCCAGTTCTACTCGAACAATGAGAATGGTAGAGTGGGCAAGGCAACGGAGGTTTTCTTCAACGGAGACTTCGGTGTCAAGGTCCTGGCGGAGTGGATAAAATGGGCTCAGGCGAAAGTCTTCCTTTACGGCGGCAGAGAGTATGACGCAAACCAGGCATTCCTTACCAAGCAGGTTGCAATGTTGATTCAGTCTACATCTTCTGTCAGCTCAATTGAGTCGAAAGCCGATTTCGAAATGGGAACAACCTTCCTGCCGGTTATGCCAGGTTATCCGAAGGGAAATTCCGTCATTGGCGGTGCAACGCTATGGGTAATGAAGGGTCATACAGACGAAGAATATGAGGCGATCTGGAAATTCTTCCAGTACCTTATGAAGACTGAAGTTACTGCCGAGTGGCATAAGTCGACGGGTTACTTCCCAACCACCAATAGTGCAGTCAAGAAACTCATGGACGAAGGTTGGTTTGCCGAAAATCCAAATCACCTTACCGCCTTCCTTCAGATACTTTCGGGAACGAGAATTCCCGAGGCTCAGGGAGTGAGACTCGGCAATTTCGTTGCCATCAGAGATGTCGTTGATGGTGCTATTGAAAAGGCTATACAGTACACTGGAACGAATTTCGAAGCAGAAGCGAAGAAAATTCTCGACGATGCGGCAAAAAAGGCGAACACGATACTTGAAGAATACACATTGATCTACGGCAAGTGATTTTCTTTTCGATCCCCTGACTTGAAGTCAGGGGATCCTTATTCTTTTCGGACGGTGATAAGGCATGCATAGTCGTTTTCCAAACAAGCTCTTACCATACTTGCTACTTCTGCCTTCAGTGGTCGTGGTCATCATCTTTTTGATTGTTCCTACTATTCAGTCGCTGTACCTGAGTTTTTTCAGGGTCTCTCCTTTTGGCGACAAACTGATATTCGTGGGATGGTACAACTTCGCCAAGCTATTCAAATCTTCAGATTACATCAACAGCCTTGTTATAACGCTAATCTTTGCGGTTTTCGTCGTAGTGATCGGTCTGACTTTGGGAATGCTGCTTTCGGTACTTCTGAATCAGAAGCTGAAGGGGCTGCAAGTATATCGAACTCTTTTCATCTGGACTTATGCGATTTCACCGGCAGTAGCAGGTACGATCTGGGCACTGATGTTCAGCCCTTCGAGCGGCCCGATTACATTCTTGCTGAAGGCGATCTTTGGAGCTAATGTTAACTGGATGATGGATGGGAAAGTTGCCCTCGTTGCAGTAATCATTGCAGCTTCGTGGAAAATGCTTGGTTATAATATAATTTTCTTCTTGTCAGGACTCCAAACGATTCCTCAAGAACTGATTGAGGCTTCAGCTATAGATGGCGCATCCAGCGTTCGGAGATTCTTTAAGATCACAATTCCGCTGTTGTCGCCGACCACTTTCTTTCTGCTGATAATGAACATGCTGTACGCCTTCTTTCAGGTCTTCGGACTGATCGACATAATGACCAAGGGCGGGCCGGGAGATGCCACGCAAGTCCTTGTATACAAACTTTACAGAGACGGATTCATAAACCTTGATACCGGCTTTGCATCCGCTCAATCAATAGTGCTTTTCGTTTTTGTAGCCATCTTGACTGTTCTTCAGTTCAGATTTGCCGAGCAAAAGGTCTTCTATGGATGATCGTGGGGTGAACTAGATGAAGCAGAGAAAATCATCGATCTTTCTGAGCTATCTTTTTCTGACAATCGCGCTCATACTCAACTTTGACAGCAAAATGGAAGAAATCGCAGGAAGAAGATCTGAAAGTCTCATGAATTCGTTGTAGATACTTGAATCACTTTCGAGATGCGGTGCCACGTTATATTGCTTGTCACTTTGTTAGCGCTTGACTTATAGTTGTGTATAGTGGTATAATATAGGTGCCATGTTTCTCAGACTGAAACACTTCAAAAACAAAGACGGTTCCACCAGGAGTTACCTGCAACTCGTAGAGAATATGCGAGTAGGGAATAAGACTAGACAGAGAGTTCTGGTTAATCTGGGGAGAGTAGACGATCTTCAGAACAGCGGCCAGATAGATAGGCTCATTGAAAGCCTGAAGAACTTCTCGACGAAAGAATGGATTAGAAAAGAAGCCCTTAATGTAAATCAAACCTATCTGTGGGGACCTGTTGTTATCTTCGAGCAGTTGTGGAAGGAACTAGGTATTGAAAGAGTATTGAGGAGACTCCTGGGAGATACGGATGCAGTTAGCGATTACGTTGAGGCTATATTTGCTATGGTACTTAACAGACTTGTCGAACCGAGATCGAAGAGAGGAGTAGACAAGTGGGTAAGCAAGGTTTACAGACCTGAGTTTGAGCAGCTGAGTCTCCACCATTACTATCGTGGACTGGATTATCTTGAGAAGTTCAAGGAAGAGGTGGAGGAAGAGCTCTTCAGTAATGTGAAGACTCTCTTCAACTTGAATCTCGATCTAGTCTTCTGGGACACAACCAGTACATACTTCCAGGGAGAAGGACCTGACCTGTCATTTTATGGTCGTTCTAAGGATCACAGATCTGATTGCAAGCAAGTGGTGATTGGGGTACTAATGACGAAGGATGGTTTCCCTGTTGCTCATCAAATCTTTCCAGGGAACACTGCTGATATAGATACCTTCAGGAAGGCTCTTGAGGATATACGAAGAAGATTCAACATAGACAGGGTTATAGTGGTGGCCGATAGAGGAATGATAAGCAAGGCACTCATTGAGGAGATAGATAAGGCCGGACTGTCATACATATTCGGAGTGAAGATGAGAAGAAGCAAGAGAGTTGAGGCGGTATTGAATCAGCCTGGTGATTACGAAGAAGTGGAAGAGAATCTGAAGGTAAAGGAAGTTCTGTATGAGGGAGAGAGATACGTAATCTGTTTCAATCCATTTCAGGCAGAAAGAGACAGAATCAAGAGAGAAGAGATAGTGAAGAACCTTACGAAGAAACTTAAACAGGGACCTAAGAGTCTTGTGGGAAACAGAGGACACAGAAGATATCTGAGTATGCA
>NZ_JWIM01000007.1:0-127562 GCF_002896535.1 Mesotoga sp. B105.6.4
CGTATGAAATCTCCTTTGTACACTGGACGAAGATCCGCTGTAAGCTTAAGAACAAAAACCCGCTGAACTCTGTGAAGAGTCGTCCTTAGTCCTTCGTCCCAAATCATGGACCCGTCCTTGGGCTTGGGAAGAGCCTGAGGTCAGAGGCAAGAGGTCGGAAGAGCGAAGAGATCTTGATCTTCTTACCTCTAGCCTCATTCCTCTTACCTCTGATCCGCCTCATCCCTGACCAAGAGCACGTCAGGATGACCAATTGAGTTAGTTCATGCAACCTAACGTCCTGCCCCTAGAAAGGTTCTCCCTCCTGGCGAAGCCAGCCTTACGTCCCCGGATGGTTGGGGGTGAAATCGCCCTGGGCTACTCACCGATTTGTTCGTACAAACAAACGGTCGGTTTATGTGGTCTTATTACCAAGGAGGTGACTAAATGAAGAAGACATTCTGGGTTTTAATTGTAGTTTTCAATCTTCTATCCTATCTATTTGCTTTTAACGTTGGCTATGTTGAGCTTGCAGAACTTGAGCCGTTTGTTCTTACGGAGAGTGTAGGAAGTAGAACAAGCAATGTGAACTTCACAGTTCTCTCGAAAAGCTATTCAGGAGAAGTCGCAATTGTCTTGTCCGGCTGGTTGTTCGATCCAGGAAGCCAGAATTCGGAGCGAGAAGTATTCATTCAACTTAGAGGAAATGGGGAGAGTTATGAAAAAAAGATCTCATTGATGAGAGAGGGTATATACTACACAATGAATCCCTTCATTCTCACGTTTCAAAGAGGTTATACACTCGTGGTAATGGGACTCGAAGTTGATTATGATAAAAATAGGGGGGATGATGCTATAGAACTTGGGTTTGAGGACGTCTCGGTTGAAGTTGAGTGGGATAGCGATGTGAGCATTCTTCTGGGGGAGGTTAATGAAGGTCTTTTTACTCAGGTCTCTGCAATCCTTGAAGAACCGGTATTGTTAGTCAAGGGGGGAGAAAGGCCTACGGGCGGCTACAGCATCGTGATAGACGGCGTTTATCTCCACAAAGATAGAACCATTGAAGTAGCTGCAAAACTGCAGACTCCGGGAAGCGGAGATTTCGTTACACAGGCCTTCACTTACCCTCATAAAGCGATAAGAATTCTGGGGCTTCATTCTGGCAATTACGATGTCTCAGTTCGAATGGAAGTGCTCAAGGATGGCGAGGTGATTGATATCTATGAATACAGCTCGTGTTTCACTCTTTACTCGTCAAAGAACTGATCTTTTGCACATAGGCATCGGCATCAAACTTCCTTTTTAGGCCGTTTGAGTTCATATATCTGACTTTTCCGAATACTGAACGCTCCGCCCAAGCTCTGTCGTGTTTTCCGAAGCACCAGAGAATGCCGCTATAACCATTCGGATCTCTACCGTCTAGTTCGTATTTGTCGTTAAGATAGATCGCCGAGCTGATTGCAGTTTCAGGATCTGGACTCCATTCGAGGATCTTCTTTCCCCAATACATACGCATATAACCGTGCATTTTGCCCTTCACGACCATTTCTCTCTGTGCTGCGTTCCAGTAAGGATCGTGAGTCATCCCGCCTTCCAGTTCAGAAAGTGAGTATACGTATTCCCGCCTATCGCTTCTATGTTCATTGAGCGTCTTCTGAGCCCACGGGGGGAGTGCTTCGAAGGAATCGTACCTGGAGTTATAGAACACGAAATTCATGCTCAGTTCTCTTCTAACAATAAGCTCTTCAAGATAAGCTTCTATTCCCGATGAACCAGACTCCATAACCCTCCTGGCGATCAGACAAGGGGAGATTTGTCCGAAGTGAAGAAATGGACTCATCTCTGATAGACAGTCACAATTGGGGTCATTTCTCTCTTTCTCGAACCTATCTATTTTGGTTTCTAGAAATATCTCAAGTTGTCTATTTGCTTCTTCCTGTCCGCCAGGAAAGTTGCTGACCATGGATGCCGTGTCGTCGATATTTGAAAGGTCCGGATTGTCGAGATCAAATGTGGTCTCAAAATCGGTTACAGGGTCTCCGGGTTCGAACACGACGGATTCGAAGTCAGTTATGAAATCTTGAAGGCGACTCAACACTCTTGGCCTAAACGTAGCTGCGCTGTATTCCTCCTTATTACTGGCTGCTTTGACAGGAACAACTACGTTGGCTTCGACCGCGATTACCGGGCACGAGGATGCTTTCGCAATTTCCCTTCTCCATGCGATCTGATGCCTGAGGTATCCAACGTCTGTGACGATCAAAGCACAGTTCCTTGAGGCCCGGGGGACGATTTCTGTTGGATTACCCTCTAGAACAGTGAATCTGATACCCATTTCTTTGAGCTTTGATTTAACAGCCTTGAGCCCGTCAATCATAAAGGAAAAGTTCCTGAGATTTGCAGAGGGGTAATCGGTGTTGAAGACGAAAAGGACTATAAGAGGAAGGCTATTTCTCTTGGCTTCTTGCTTTGCGATCTCGAGTGCGGGGTTTTCTTCGGTTCTTTGAGAGGCCTGCATCCAGTACATAATGAATCTACCTTTCATATCTCGTCTCTTACTCAGGTTATGAATCCTATCACTCTTCATTTTCCGGACCTTCCCTTCCCGGAGTCCGTTATCTCAATCAATTCAGCAGGGTAGGGTTGGAAAAATGTTTGACGAGCAAGATACTCACTGTCAAATGCAACAATGTAAGAACGCAATATGTAGAGAGGAACACTTAGCGGGATTTTTCCGTCTCGATATCTTTCAAGCGTCTCTAGAAAAAACCTCTTCTCAGAAGAAGAGATGTATTTAGAGAAGTAACCAAGCCCATGCATCAAGACGTTTATGTGTGAAGTATGTTTTGGGGGGGTGGACATCATCTTGTAGAAGTGGGATGAATAATCGCTGTATACTTCTTCAATACCTCTTGAATCCATCTTTCCGATTATTCTTCCCATTATTCTCATTTCGTTCTGGTTGTAGGACATGAAGAGCAGCTTGTTATCCGACTGAAAATCAACCAGACCTTTTCTGGTGAGATTTATGGAGAGGTCTCTGAAGCGCGTGACGGTGAATAGAATAGTTAAGAAATGCTCTCTTATAGTGAAATTAGAAAGTCTTCCCTCGTCTTCTATAGGAAGCCCACAGTATCTTTCTAGTACAGCGCCTCCAAAAAAACCAGAATCCCTTCCTGATGAGGCGACTTTTCCTTCTCCTGGATAGACCTTAACATCCTTTATGCCACACGTAGGTGAGGCCGACTTGAGAATGAAGCCATCTACCCTTTCCAGTCCAGCAAAAAAACTCTCCGTAAACTCCAAGAGGCGTTCAGTAACGTCAACTCCCGTTAAGGGTTGCACTAGTCTTGTTTCATTAGATCTGAAAACCATGCGAATGGGCGGCCTAGGAACTCCGAGCCCGATGTCGTATTCCGGACATACGGTCCTGTAATTGACGAACTTCTTCAGCTTCTCCACGAATTTGTTCGGGATCATCTGAGCGTTGTATCTGCAACTTTCGAAGCCCAGGCACCTGCTCACGACTACTTCCGGTTTGGTTAGCCTCAACACATCGCCCTCCTCGTTCATTCCAGAAAACCGATGATTTCTTTTGCTATCCTATCAGGTGATTCAAGAAATGGAGCGTGTCCGCTTCCCTCTACTACTTTCAGAATGCTATTGGGAATCTTTCTAGCCAGCGGCTCTCCATGCTCCGCAACTGGGAGAATAATATCTTTTTCTCCCCAAAGGATCAGCGTGCTGCATTCGATTTCGCCAAGTTTATCCGATATAGAAGCTGTGTCATCACTGTTTATGAATTCATAAATGAAAGAAGAGGACATATGGTCCACGAGCGAGAAATATCTGCCGAAAGTTTCAGAACTGAATAAGGATTTGTCTCCCAATCCTTTAGTATAAAGCAATCTTTGAACCGGAAAAGTTTGGAAATAGAACCTCATAGCGATCCGCGTCATTATCTTGCTTCGCGCAAAGAAACCGGGGAGAATATCTCTATCCCCGTGAATGGAAGAGTCAATGAGAACAAGGCGGTTGACCCTTTCGGGAAAATAGTAGGCGATGTTCAAAGAGACCTCTCCTCCAAATGAATGGCCAATCAAATCAGCTTTCTCAATGTTCAATAGGCTCATTAAATCAACCACAAGCTCAGCATAACCCTTTCTTGAATAGTCACCTTTGTTAGAGGCAGTGGACAGCCCAAAACCGGGCAAGTCCAACAAGTAGACTCTTCTATTCGATGAAAGCAGTTTAGCAAGCTCTAGAAAATCAAAATGTGATCCAGCAAAACCATGTATCATTAGAACTGGGTCGCCGTCTCCAATAACCTTGAAGAAGACCTCCTCTTGTTCTACCTTCAAATACCTTCCGTCTCTCTCTATTCTACCGAAATAAATCCTGGCCATGGTAACGCTGAAGATACTGTTGATAACGAGGAGAGCAGCACCTATTAGCAGAATCAAAAAGAGCGCTTTAATCAATTTCATTAGATACACCCCTTCACGGGAAGTATTCAAGCAACAATAATATACCATTTTTTCTTTGCAGATCGTTGGATGGTTACGAATACCGAGTATCTAGGAAAGCAATTCTTCTTTTTGAAGAGCAGTGCTTCTTTCTTTTGGAAGAAGCCACCATTCGAGAACGATTAAGAGAAGCTGTTGCCTTTTCTTCTTCTTGCCTAGAAGCTCTACACCTTCCTTGGCACTGAGATTTCCTTCTTCCAATTTCCTGATGATCTTCGAAGCTTCCTGAATTTGGCGATTTGCAAGCTCATATCCGAGACTTGTACCAGTTACTCCAGTTTGCTTCTTGCAGTGGGATAGGAAATACTTAGCTCCTTCTGGAGTTCAGAGAGATTTCCTCTATTCTTAATGAACACTTTCAGGAAGTCAAGGAGTTCTTCGGGCAGGTAAAGCAGCTCGTCTTGCACAAAGGTCCCGATAATCTTAATCTCGCAGTTCTTAAAGGTATACTCGGTAATTGTAGATATCCGCCGCAGCTGGGACACTTAGCAAGCCGCTTCTTCATCCAGAGCCCTCCATCCGATCGGCAATAAGCGTACTGCAAGAGAAAATATCGGTAAACCCGGGAAGAAGTCAATCTTTGGAGAGTCATCAATTCAATAAAGTTCAATAATATTATCTAATAATTGATAACTATATGACAATAACTAATAAGTGTAAATATTGCATAAGCAAAATCTTATTTCTTCTGAATTCTAGATATATCCCAGCGATTCGATTTGATGGAGTGTGCGCATGACAGAGAAATGACCAATATTGAAACAATTCCTGAAATTCACCTGGAAAGAAAACTTTAGGTGTTTTCTGCAACGGAGACACGCTTCTGCAAGACAATCCTTGATGTAAATGAATGCGGAGATTCAAACTATTCAATTATCACCTGTCTTGTTTCTACACCCATTCTGAAGACAACTATAGCTGCAAATGTACTGAGAGCGGCCATAAAAATCATTACAACAAATACGCTACCGGTGGCTCCCATTAAAGTGCTGGTGAAATAGGGCGCGATAATTCCTGCTGACCTTGCCATAGCTCCTGAAGTACCGTTTCCAAGGCCACGCATCTCGGTTGGATATAATTCAGGGGTATAAGCGTATACCATGCCCCAAGCTCCAAGAACGAATAGAGAAATCAGAACGCTGGCGAAAAGAAGAAGCGAAGAGCTGCTTACAAAAGCCATCACAATAGACGATACTGCCATTCCCGCAAAAAAGAATGTGAGAGATGGCCTTCTACCGAACCTCTCTATAAGAAGCGCTGCGGCAAGATATCCTGGAAGTTGCATGATAAGCATGAAAAAGGTGTACCAGAGAGATGAAACTGGGGTGAGCCCTTTCGACATGAAAATCTTTGGAGCCCAAGTATAGATTCCGTAGTACACAAAGCTAACCGAGAACCAGCTTATCCATATCATGATTGTTCTTCTCGCAAGACCGTTTCTAAAAAGCCCCAGAATAGGCTGCTTTTGGCGTTGGTGCATCTCAACTTCTTCATCTATACTCGTCGAAAGAATCTTTTCCAGAGCTGATTTTCCCTTCTTCATGAATTCATATTTTGGACTCTCAGGAAGAAGAAAGGATACGAATATAAGGGGAATACTGAAGAAGGCAAGCAAATAGTATGACCACTGCCATCCAAGGGATTCCAGCGTTAACATTGTGAATCCACCTATCAAGATACTTCCAATTGCCCAGCTAGATTCCAGGAGAGCAAGATAAAGGCCCCTGATTCTGATGGACGAGAATTCGGTAAGGTAGGCGTTTACAACAGGCAACAATCCGCCATAACCAAATCCTGAGATAAATCTTCCCAGGGAGAACACTCTCATTGAGTTAGAAGCGCCGGTGAGTCCTGTTGAAAATCCGGCGATCAACAAAAGAACAAGATTAGTCCACTTTCTTCCGAATCTATCAGAAATTGCACCGGAGAATAGGGCTCCAAGAAGCATACCTGCAAATACGGAACTCGCCATCATGTTCTGGCTTCCAACAGTTCCAGCGAGATCGTCAACAATAGAAGGAAGAGTCAGGGAGGTAATCATCACCCCTCCGGCCACAAGCATCCATTCCATTGATGTCAAGAGAAGCATTCGTCTTCTTCTACCGGAAGTGATATATTTCTGAATGACTTCGTCTATGTTCATTCGCTTACCCCTCTACTTGGCAAAAAAGCCCCTCTCCTCCAGCATGTTTCTGATACTCCCCAGTACCTCTTCAGAGTCCGCCTCAATAGTGTGAAGGTGAACTCCGTCTTTTGAAAGACTAAGAAGAGGAAGTGCATCTGATGCTTTCAAAGCAGATACGAACCTGTTTAGATGATCTATGCTTGATAGATTAAGCTGACCTTTGAGTTCACCATAGACTGCGTGAATCACGCTGACATCAATTACGCGTCCTCCAGCTCTTATTATTGCTGAAAGTTCCTCGTAGATATCCTTTTCCTCGTGTTTTACGGAGACAACCATTCTTAAACTCTTTCTTCCGTCAAGAACATATCCTCTCGGAGTAGAGACGATTCTATAGCCTCTTTCCCTTAGCTCGTCAACATCCTTTACGATCATCTGTCTACTAACGCCTGTTTCAGCTGCCAGAGTCTGTCCCTTTACCGGAACGGTAGAAGCTTCAAGAGTCTCTAAGATGTGTTTGTGTCGCGAAGATCTCTCCACCACCTCACCCCCAGCATAAAGCTAATTATAGCAGCTACTTTACAGTAATTCAGTCTAAAAAAATATGCCCGGAAGGACATATCGTGAATTAAGAATCCACGGAAAACTCTGGTGGCAAGGGACGGAATCGAACCGTCGACACACGGATTTTCAGTCCGCTGCTCTACCTGCTGAGCTACCTCGCCATCAATCTGGTGGAAGCGACAGGGATCGAACCTGTGACCTTCTGCTTGTAAGGCAGACGCTCTTCCTCTGAGCTACGCTTCCACCTCTGGCGCCCTCACGGGGATTTGAACCCCGGTCGCCGGCGTGAAAGGCCAGTGTCCTAGGCCACTAGACGATGAGGGCCGAAGCACGAATTTATATTACACTATAAACCGTCCCCGGTCAAGAGGTCGATGCTTTTCTTTCGTGGCTTTCGCCGACTACTTTGGGTTCATAATCCGCCTAGGGTAGGGTTTTTTCATGATAGAATCTTGAAGAAAGGGGTGATCGTGATGCCGATTGACTTCAGAATGACAAAAAAAGGGCTGATTCTTCTCATTGACTCTTACAGAACCGTCGATGAATTGAGGCAAGACATCATGAAGAAGTTTGCTGACGCGAAGGATTTCTTTCGTGAAGGAGATGAGATCTCGCTCATGCTTACTCAAGATACAAGCAAACCGGATGACATCGTTAAGATCGTCTCGCTGTTGAGTGATCTTGGTGTCCACGTTAAGGACATACTCGTGGGTAGTATGGAGCAGAAGGATGTGAAAGTCGGTCAGAAGTATGATCTTGTTAGAGAGAAGATTACTGAAGTCCGAGGAGCTCAGATCATTAGGCGTAATCTCAGATCAGGACAGATAGTTGTTCACAATTATGATGTTGTGGTGGTTGGCAATGTTCATCCCGGTGCAGAGGTAATCGCCGGTGGTAGTGTTGTAATATTTGGAAGTGCAAGAGGGGTTGTTAGAGCCGGTTACTCTCAGGGTGAAATCGGGATAATCGCAGCGATCGATTTGCAGCCTTCACTGATCCAGATTGGGAATTTCATAACTCAGGAATACGATCGTTTTGATAAGCCTGCCGTGGCACACGTAAGGACGGGCAGGATAGTAGTTGAAGAGGCGGACAATGTTAAGTTTGAAGTAAAGGGGGAGGCGAATTGAGTTTAGCCAGGTTATTGATTAATCTCTCCAATGCCTTTGGACCTGTGGGATACGAAGATGAGGTCCATTCGGTAATTAGGGAAGCGATAGGTCCGTTTGTGGATGAGACCTATACAGACGAAATTGGAAATCTGATTGCAGTTAAGAAAGGAAGTGGGAAGAGAATAGGCGTATTCACTCATGTTGACGAGGTATCGCTTGTGATTTCGAGAGTCGATGAAAGAGGGTTTGCAAGGTTTGAAGAGCTAGGAGGCGTCGATCCTAAGGTATTGATTTCTCAGAAGGTTAAGATCAGGAGCAGAGATGGAAAGGAAAGATCAGGAGTAATTGGAATGTTGGCTCCCCACCTTCAGAAAAGGGAGACAAGAGGAGAAGTCCCTTCTTTCGATGAGCTCTTCATTGATGCTTCGATTAATCCGGATTATGAGAAGATAGGTGTTGGCGATCTTGCAGTAGTAGACATTTTAGCGTTTGAGATGAACGGCAAGGTTGCTGGGAAAGCTCTTGACGACAGAGCGTGTGCAGCGATAAGCATAGAGACTGCAAGAGAGCTCTCGAAATACAGTACAACTCCTACCGTCTATTTCGTGTTCACAACAAGAGAAGAAGTCGGGGCAATAGGAGCAAAGGGCGCCGCTGAAGCTTTGGAAATCGATCTTGGTGTTGCCATGGATGTTACTCACCATGACAAAGAGAACGATGTCGAACTTGGAAAGGGTCCGGCCTTAACTGTTGGAGGCCCGAATATCCACAAGAAGTACTTTGAGTTACTCGATAAACATGCGAAAGACAATGAAATCAAAGTTCAATATGACTTCACCTCAGGTAGAACGGGAACTGATGCAGACAATGTCCAAATAGCCGGCACCGGAGTTCCAACGCTTCTGCTTTCTCTCCCTGAAATGTTCATGCACACTCCAGTCGAAGTAGTTCAAGTTAGTGATGTTGCAGGAACGGCCAGATTACTTGCAGGATTTTTCATATCACTGAAGGGGGCTGAGGAGCAATGAAGCTAGAACGCCTGAAAGACCTTTGTGAACTCCCGGGAATATCAGGTTTTGAGGAAAAAGTCTCTTCCTTCATCAGGAGCATTGTCGAGCCAAGAGTCGATTCGATCTGGACCGATACAGTTGGAAACCTAATTGCGGAGAAAAAAGGGACGGGGAAGAGTTCTAAGAAGCTTATGCTTCTTGCTCATACCGATGAGGTTGGTCTTATGGTGAAGAAGATCAATGAAGACGGCACACTCTCTTTCACCAGTGTAGGAGGAGTCGATCCAAGAGTATTGATGGGTAAAAAGGTTTTGGTGGGAAAGGATTTTGTTCCTGGGGTGATAGGGTTTGAAGCCATACACACTCAGGATCCAACCGCTTTGCTTAAAACACCAAGCATGGGCAAACTGAGAATCTATTTGGGTTATTCAAAGAAGGAAGAGGCTCAGAAGAACCATCGCATTGGAGACCCAGTATTCTTCGATACTCAGTACGAAGAGATTGGCGACTATGCGATTGCGAAATCATTTGACGACAGGACGGGGTGCGAAGTATTAATAAGGATTCTTGAGAGCCTTGAAGGGTACCGTCTGGATTTTGATGTCTATTTCGCCTGGGTGGTCCAAGAAGAGGTTGGTCTGAGGGGAAGCGGGGTCGCGGCGAAACAGATAAAGCCGGACGCAGCTCTTGTGTTCGAGAACACTACGGCTGGAGACAACCCGGAGCTTCCTGATTACAGGTGGGCCACAAGTCTTGGAAGAGGCCCCGTCTTAACATTTGCCCACAGTGGATTGGTGCTAGATAAGAGGATACTCGACACAATCGTGGATACTGCTAAGAAAAACTCAATAGAATTCCAGTACAAGAGCAGGATAGCTGGGGGTACTGATGCAGCTAGGCTTGCAAGAGTAATTTCGGGTATACCGTCAGGTGTTATCTCGACTCCTTCGAGATACATACATTCTCCAACTTCTGTAATAAACGTCAATGATTTTCTCGGAGTGGTAAAACTCGCCAGTTTACTAGTTAAGGAAGGGAAGGTGCTGTCTAGATGAAAAAGCTGATTGAGAAACTGGTTACGATTAGTTCTCCCAGTGGTAGGGAGGATGCTATAAGGGAAGCGATCGCCGAAGAGATCAAACCATACGTTGATAGCATGAAGATAGATCCGTTAGGCAATCTTGTTGCTCTGAAGAAAGGAAAGAGTGGCAAGAAGCTGTTATTTGACGGTCACATGGACGAAATCGGTGTCGTGGTCACACATATCGACTCAAATGGTTTTCTCAGGATTGATTCGATAGGTGCGCTGTCTCCATATATGCTTTTGGGTTCGAGATTGATTTTTGAGACAGGAGCATCAGGTGTCGTTGACCTAGAAGGTGAGACGATCAAAGAGCTCGGGGAGAGCATCAAGAATCTTGATTTCGACCACATTTTCGTTGACATCGGAGCAATAGATAAGAGTGATGCAGAGAGGAAGGCACCGATCGGGACTTTTGGAACATATGATTCAGAGTTCATCGATCTTGGAAAGAGACTCATCTCGAAATCTATGGACGACAGGATCGCCTGTGCAATTATGATACAGGTCTTGAAAGAGCTAAAGGATCCCAAAGACGATGTTTACTTTGTCTTCGCCGTTCAGGAAGAAGTTGGACTAGTGGGTGCAAGTGTCGCTGCATTTGATATTATGCCAGATATGGCTGTTGCAGTAGATGTTACCACAGGACCCGACACCCCGAAATCTTTGAAGAGAATGGGATTCAAACTTGGAGAAGGACCTACGATAAAGATAAAGGATCGCGGAAGCATAAGCTCTTCGAGAGTAGTATCTAGATTGAAGGAGATTGCTGAGAAAAAGGAGATTCCCACTCAGTATGAGGTCTTGATTTTTGGAGGCACTGACGCTAGAGGTTACCAGACGACCGGAAGAGGAATAGCCTCAGGAACGGTCTCGGTTCCTTGCAGATACGTGCACTCGCCTCACGAGATGGTTGATTATGATGATGTTCTTAATGCGGTTCGTCTGTTAAAGGCACTTGCTGAAGAAGGAGTGGAATGAGAAGAATCACATTTACCAGTGAATCAGCTGAAAGGTGTCAGTTGATTTTTGGGAAGGCTTTTGCTGGAAGACTTCCAGAGTCCCTGAAAATAGTAGACTCTGGTTTTAGAAAGGTTTTTGGCGAAAGACTGGAAGACGAATACTTGATGCCCGGTGGAGAACATGTGAAGTCAGTTGACAGAGTGTTCGAAATATATCAGGCTATAAGGGCATCGAGAAGAAACGCAATAACAGCCGTTGGAGGAGGTTCTCTCATCGATCTGGTAGGTTATGCGTCATCAGGTCATACCGATATTGAGAAGCTCTTCCTCTTTCCTACGACGACAGTTAGTCAGGTGATGCCTGCGCTGAAAGGATTCAGGGTGAATTTCGAGTTTGTGAAGGACCTTCTCTCTTTCAACTGTCTCCCGGACAAAGTCTTCATTGATTTTGAGGTCAGTTACAGAGAGTATGCTTGCTCGTCCAAGAGTGTTCTGATCTTTCCTTTGCTGGTTGCCCTTTCGTTTGATAATAGGCTTTTCAAGTATCTTTTTAACGTTGTGGTCTCTGGTAAAGATATCTCTGCTGAGCAATGGGAAGATATTGTTTTCTCGTCAGTGAAAGCTTATCTTAAGGGAATTGAAACTGGCAGATTCGTTGTAGGCACGGAAATTGGAAGGCTTATTGAAACTGCTTCTAGGCTTAAGGCTGGATATGATTCTTCACTTCTATTTGGAGCCATGATGGAATTACGTCTGGCCGAGAAATTTGGTACAGGGGATAGTAGTGTGACAGAAGACTTTTTTAGAGTGGTGAAATTGCTGTGGGACAGTAGATGGTCTTCCAGAATTGATATGTCGTCCTTGGTTGACTTGGTCGAACAGAAAGGTGGTGTAAGAATCAGTACTCCTGACGGAAATCTCGACAAGACTTACTTCGTGGGGTGTTCTATATTTGAGAGATTTGTCAGGGAAAAGACCTGGAGGGGATTGGAGAATTTTGTATGAGCGAAGTATCGCATGATTATGTTCTGAAGACTCTTATCGTTATCGTTCTTGCATTGTCGGCAGTTGTCATGACGCTTGGAGGATATGCTATTTTTCTCCGGGAGGAAAACAGAAAGTCGGAACTCATAATTGAGGAAATCAGAAGTTCTGTGCTTTCTCAGGGGATCGATCAGCCTGAACAGCCGGACAATCCCGTACAATTTCCCACAGGAACACAGGTTGTCAGAGAGACAATATCGATTCCAGAAACTCAGAACTTCTTTCTTGAGGTATTCGACTATAGGCGGCTAATACTGAACTCCTTCGACTTTCTTGCAGAAGGTTCCGAGTTTGGTTATGTTGTTGTGGAAGAAGATACAGCATTCAAGTTGTGCGTGGAGAAAGGTCTCGGGAAGTACTTTATCACCAGGGTGGGGGATAGTTTTGGCGTGATGTTTCTGGGGAAGAACCCACTTGACGGACTTTATGACTCAAAGACGGCTTATGGAATTCAACTCGTATCGCACACAGTCTCAGATGGGATAGCACCACAAGTAATGGATCTGAGGAGTGCAGGTTACCCTGCCTTTGTGTATAAGTCAATAACCGCGGACGGGAGAACATTCTATGCAGCTGTTTTAGGGATTTTCCCTGATGCGGCAGCGGCCAGAGAGTACTCTTCATCAGTCGACGTTCAGGCACTCCAGAGGATAACGGGCTGGAATATCACTGACAGGTTTCCGAGGCAGTTGAGATGAGGAAGATTTCGGTCAAGGAGTTACAGATAATCGGATCAATTGTGATACTAGTGCTCATGGGGTTTGTGGCCCTCTCAGGGTATAGCGGTAGCAACTCAACGGCCATCGGTGAAAACTCTGATAAACCGAAGTCGGTTAGCTTCCCTATTGATTTGAACTCTTGCTCGGAGAAGGAGCTGGAGCTGTTGCCGGGGATAGGCCCTGCCAAGGCCCGAGCAATAGTCGATTACAGAGCTACGTCCGGTCCGTTTTTTTCCATTGACGATCTTCTTCTTGTCAGGGGAATTGGTGAAAAGACCCTGAGTAACTTGAGAGAAATGGTGACCGTTTCCGGTCAGCTGTATTCCAACGCAGAAGGAGTGGTTTTAATCGACATAAACACGGCTTCCTCTCAGTCTCTTCAGAAAATTCCAGGAATCGGTGAAGCTAAGGCAGCTGCTATAATCGAATACAGGGAACTCAAGGGACCCATAATAACTGAGGAAGACCTTCTCAATGTACCTGGAATCGGACCTTCCATACTTCCTGAGATACTTGCTGCCATTATTCCTCTTATCGGGGCTGAAGAACAATCCGGTTCGAGAAAGGTGAATGTTAATAACGCAGATGTGGAAGACCTCTGTAAGCTTCCAGGCATCGGGCCCGTGCTTGCTCAGAGAATAGTTGACACGCGTGCTCATTTCGGTCCATTTCGTTCGTGCGATGATCTGGCTAAGGTAAGTGGAATTGGTGATAAGACCATTGCCAGTTTGAAGGAGCTGGTTGAGTTTTGAATCTGCTTCATGTTTGCTGCGCACCGGATCTAGTTAGTTCTGTTTTGAAGAGAGAGGAACTGAAGCATTCAATGCTGCTTTTCTATAATCCGAATATCTATCCTGAAGAAGAGTTCTTCAAAAGATATCATGCTTTCCGAAGAGTCTGTCAAGAAATGGGAGTTGAGTGTCCTGAACCAGACTACAGCCCCGAGGACTTCTCTGCTATTCATGATTCCTTTGAAGATGAGCCGGAAGGGGGCATGAGATGTACGAAATGTATAGAATTAAGGTTGAGAAAGGCAGCGGAAGCTGCAAAATCCTTAGGTGCCAAGAGCTTCAGTACCACGCTTCTTGCAAGCCCCCAGAAGCCAATTTATCTGATCTGTCAGATTGGGCAGAAAGTTTCGGAATCGTTTGATTTGGAGTTCATTTCGGAAAACCTAAGACTAGAAAGGGGAAAGCTAAATCAGTTTTTGGGTAATGTCTATGTCCAGAATTACTGTGGCTGCAAATCTAGTCTCAAGGAAATTGTCCAGACCAGAGAGATCAAGAAAAGGAGAGATAAAGAGGCGCTAGAGAGAGACTTTTCATGCTTCGCCGATCTCTGGAGATTCAGAGGTGCCGTAATTTCTCGAAGCAGCATCCCCGTTGAAGAGGTCTCCGTGTTGAAAGAGCTGATAACTCTCATTAAGCCTTGTGCACTTCTTGATGATGTCGAAGATGTTTCACTACAAGGCAAAAGATGGTTGAAAACCGGGAGTTACAACTGCCGGATAATCAGGGAGAAGAAGTAATGGATACTCTGGCAAAAAGAATCAGATCACTGGGGGAAGAGTGTGGAATGGTCTTTCGCCTGGTCGACGAAAAAGGGATTCCTTATGATGGGGAGTTGGAATTTGATATCCCTCAGCTCATAATCGCGCTTTCAAAAGCTACGGGTTCGAGAAGCTCAACGGTTGTGAATGGGACGCAGATTACCGCTCTATATCTTGATGGAATTAGAAAGAGTTCTTATCTCATAGTGCTCGGTGAGTTCCTTGAAGACAACGCATATAGGCTTTTGAAAACGGTTATCGAGTCCCATGAGGCGAACCTGTGATTGAATTCACTTTGAAACCTGCGGGTCTAATTGATCTTGATTCGACACTTGACTGTGGTCAGACTTTTCGATGGCGAAAAGAAGGAGACTGGTGGAAGGGAGTTGTTCGAGATACAGTTCTCTTCCTGAAAGAGGACTCAGATGGAATTATCGTCAGATCTTCCTCCAAATCTTTGCTCGGAAAAGATATCTATGAGGAAATTGGGAACTACCTTGGACTTGGGGATAATCTGGAGGAGATTCACTCTATAATTCTGGAAAGACTGAAGTGTTTTGATCAAAGGGTTAGAATAGTGTCTGAAAAGGCTCTCAAGGAAGCCGAAGGACTGAGAATACTAAGGCAAGATCCTTTTGAGATGGTTGTGGAGTATATTCTCTCAACTAGAAACAGCATTCCTATGATTCGATGGATGAGCGACAAACTATCGGAACTCTTTCCCGAAAACAGGATCGATCTATGTCAGGAGAGTTACTACACGTTTCCTTCATTGGAGCAGGCCAAGGGAATCTCAGCAGAAGCTCTGACCGAGCTCAAAATCGGTTTCAGGGTTCCGTGGCTTATGAAACTCTTTTCAGACATAGAGACAGAAGGGTATTTCTCACGGCTTTCTTCACTGGCTGCTGAAGACTTGCTCGAAGAATTGATGAAGCATGACGGCATTGGTTACAAGGTAGGTAGCTGTGTAATGCTCTTTGCCTACGGTAAGCTGAGCGCCTTCCCGGTAGATATCTGGGTGAGCAGAGTGATGAAAGATCTGTTCGCGCTGGACGGTTCAACAAAAAAGGTAATGCAGTTTGGAATGGATTCCTTCTTTCCTTATGGAGGGTACTATCAAGAAGCACTATTCAGGTACTATAGAACTCACAAACTAGGAAGAGAGAAGAAATGAGGATAAATGTTATCGGTGGAGGACTGGCCGGTTCTGAAGTTGCTTTGAGCCTCGCGGATTTCGGAAAAGAGGTAATGATTTTCGAGATGAGACCTGCCAGGAAAACCGATGTTCATCAAACGGAAGACTTTGCGGAACTAGTATGCAGCAACTCTTTGAAATCTAAGTCACTGGACAATGCATCGGGCCTGTTGAAGGAAGAGGGTCTGCTAATTGGCTCCCGACTTCTGGAAGCCGCCCACCGTCATAGAGTACCTGCGGGAAAGGCTTTGGCAGTAAACAGAGAGACCTTTGCAAGAGAGATCACTAGGAGGATAGAGAACCACCCACTTATCAGTGTTCGGAGAGAAGAGGTGTGCCAGCTAGACATCTCCGGGTCAGTCAATATAGTGTGTACCGGCCCACTAACTTCTGAATGCCTTGAGAATTATCTAGGTGAACTGTTCGGCAACGCACTCTTTTTCTTTGATGCTGTAGCTCCAATAGTCGCTTCGGATTCGGTAAACTTCGAGAGAGCCTTTGTTGCTGACAGATATTCCGACACCGGAGACTACGTGAACTGCCCTCTTACGACTGAGGAGTACGAAGTTTTCTGGAAGGAGATTGTATCGGCAGAAGTTTTGGAGATCGAAAACTTCTCGGATCGATTTCTCTTCGAACGCTGCCAGCCTGTTGAAGAGATAGCGCGAAGCGGAAAAGAAGCTCTGAGATTTGGTCCAATGAAGCCGGTGGGACTGACCGATCCTGCAACGGGAGAAGAACCTTTTGCGGTTGTTCAGCTTAGAAAGGAAAATCTCTCAGGTTCACTGTTAAGTCTTGTTGGGTTTCAAACGAGGCTGAAATGGAGCGAGCAGAAGAGAATCCTAGGACTTATCCCAGCTCTAAGGAACGCCGACATTGCCAGATATGGAGTAATGCACAGGAACACCTTCCTCGATTCACCCAAGCTTCTGAATCCCGATCTTCAGTCCAAAGATTACCAAGGGCTGTTCTTTGCAGGACAGATTTGCGGTCTTGAAGGATACGTGGAGGCAATAGTCTCCGGAAGGCTTGTGGCAATCAATGTCAATCGATTTGTTGACGGTCGCAGAACGTTAATTCCTCCGAAGGAGACAATGCTTGGAGGGCTGGTCAACCATGTAACAGTATCTGGCAGGAGTCCCTTAAGGCCAGTCTATGCGAATTTTGGTCTTCTACCGGAGATAAGGATGAGAGATAAGAGAGAGAAGAATAGAAGAAAGGTATTAAGAGCGCAAGAGCAGATGGAGCATTTCCTGAAAGAGGTGAGAAAGTGATATACAGAAGCAAACCCGTCTTTTCGAGTAGACCGTGGGGTGATAGTGATTTGAACACCATCTACGGAGTAGATTCTGAAGAACCGATAGGAGAAGTTTGGCTTCTGTCAGATACAGCTAATATGAAGACTAGTCTTGAGTCAAGCTCTTCAAGACTGAATCCTGAAGATGTTACTGAAGAGCTTTGCGGACGAGCTTTGCCTAGGCTTCCTTTGATGGTTAAATATATCTCGGCAAAGGAATGGCTTTCAGTCCAGGTTCATCCTGATGATGAATTTGCCCGTCGCATTGAAGGAGAACCATGGGGTAAGAGCGAATGCTGGTATTTCTTAACAAATGGTCAGGTGCTTGCAGGGTTAAAGAAAAAAACCGAGACAATCGACATCAGAGAGAAAGACCTGAATCACATCAGTCTTAATAAGGGAGATCTTCTGGCTTTGCCTGCAGGTGTCGTACACGCAATAGGGCCGAGTTCTAAGCTGATCGAGATTCAGCAGAACAGTGACACAACGTACAGGCTCTTCGACTGGAACAGGGGTCGGGATCTTCATCTTGACAAGGCAATCAAAGTAATTAAGCCGTCTGTTAATCCAGAATACTGTAAGAACATGAAGAGTTTTCAGTGGAAATACTTTTCGATAGAGAAGACAGTAACATTCTCCGGTACTGGAATATGTGTCACAATTGAGGAAAGACCTAATCTATATGTGGTTATCAATGATAATGTTGAATCCCAAATGCCATTTCTTGCTATCACTTTGGGACCATTTTGGAGTGAGGACTTGTGAAGCACATTTTGGTTCTTGCCTTTATATTGACCGTTTCAGCTCTTGCCTTTTCTGTTGACAAAACGGATTTGCTTCTTTCGAAGAACTACCTTATGGATATTCAATCACTTGACAGCAGAGATTTGGAAACGAAGGCTTATCTTACGTTAGCCGTGGGTCTGAAGTACAGAGAGACTATCCAACCAAACTACAAGGTTTGGTTTAGTAATCTTTACTCAGAGCTTCAAGGAGAGGTACTTCCTCCGTACCTTCAGGAAGCCATCGAGGTGGTCTACCAGTTAGTCGCTGTTTCAACTGTCTCTGCGTTGAATATGCTCTATTCGTCTGAAAGCGAGGACCATCTCTTGAAGGCGGTATCTCTGAGAGCCTTCTTCTATGATTGGGTTGATACAAGAGATCCGAGATCGGCAAAGCAGATCGAGGAGACGGCAAATGAGTTGATTGACGCTCGACCCGGGCAGTATTTCCCATACAAAGCTTTGCTGGAGTTGTATTCCAGCATCGGCTCAATGGATATTGAAAGGTTAATGGAAATCCGAGAAACGGTATTCTCTGAAAACCTTCAGGGACTGCTCGGAGACGATCTTATCGAAAGTGAATTTGTCTCAGGGCTTACAGAGGTGGTTATAGAGGACTTTTCGAGGCTGGAAACAGAGGATCCACTTTCCAGCTATTATGTGGCGATGTCCTATCTGCAACTTGGTGAAGTACCTCAAGCTTGGGAGATCTTAGACTCCCTCGATCTGAATCAGATTCCTCCCAGATTTGCGTCTAATGCTTCGATGGTAATTGGAGACATCTACCTTGAAGATGGTGACTTTGAAGAAGCAATTGAGCGCTATCAGGAGGCAGTACGTTTTTGGCCGAACAACTCAAGGGCTATTAGGAATCTTGGAATGGCCTATTATGAGACGAAAGATCGAGACTACTATGATTTAGCTAGGTTCTATCTTCAGCTGAGTGGATTCGAAGATTATGATTATGCAGTAAGTTCTGCACTGAAGGAGTTAAGGCGAAGAGTAATCTTTGAACTGGCGCTTGTTACAGTAGTCCCGCTTACTGCCGTAGTAGTCCTGGGGCTCTTTCTGTTAGAATACTTTAGTAGAAAGAGAAAGAGTTCACAAGAGAGAAAGGCGATGAAAGAAGACGGAGGAAATGATGAGAATTGATGTTCTTGACAAAGGGTTCGTCGAGCTTGTAGACCGAATGGGAGATGACTACTCAGCGGTTCAGGCAGCTAGGGTAAGTTATGGTAAGGGCTTAACTAGCAAAGATAGAGATGATCGCCTAATTCGTTATTTGATGGAGCATGGTCACCACTCCCCTTTTGAACACATAGTGTTCAAGTTCCACTTGAAGCTACCGATTTTCGTTATGAGACAGCTCGTGAGACACAGAATAGCGTCAATAAATGAGCGAAGCGGAAGATATACTGAGTTCTCTGATGAGTGGTATCTGCCAGATTCCATAAGGACTCCAGACGGCGAAAACAAACAGGGTTCAGTGGAATGTGCAGATAAGGCAATCACTCAAAAGGCGATTGCAATAATCGAAGAAGCCTATAAGAACGCTTTTGTCGCTTATAGTAGACTCATAGAAATGGGCGTTGCGAAAGAGATGGCGAGAATTGTACTGCCCACATCTATGTACACAGAGGCGTACTGGACTATCAATGGAAGGTCGATTATGAATTTCCTAAATCAGAGAGCAGATTCTCATGCTCAGCCAGAAATCCAACTGTATGCTAGTGCAATCGCAGAGATTTTCGAAGCTAAATGTCCGGTAGTATATGATGCTTTCATCAGGTACAACTATACAGGTGATCTTCTGAATAAGGAGGTTAGGGGATGAGACTTGCCAATATCATCCGGTTACTTGATTGCGAGATACTGAATAATGTAACTGAAGATCCTGAAATAGAGTCGGTAGGAGCTGCAGATCTGATGAGTGATGTGCTTGCTTTTGGAGGACCTGGAATGATTCTGGTAACAGGCCTGAATTCTCCTCAATGTGTTAGAACTGCCTCAGTGGTTGGAGCCGCTGCAGTGTTGATAATAAGGAAAAGAAATGTTCCTGAGACCACGATTCATCTGGCTCAAGAACTTGAGATGCCTTTGATTCACGCAAGAATGTCGATGTACAGGACTTGCGGAATTCTTTATAGAGAGGGTCTTGGAGATTCACTAGAAGAAGGGAAGAACTTTGACTGAACGAAGTGTTGACGACCTCCTTGAAAAGTTAAGAGGGTTATTTGTAGATATAACGGCAAAAGACATAATGTTGAAGAGCGTTATCACGCTAACCAAAGATAGAACGATGTGGCAGGCGAAAGAACTGATGAGGATCTGCAAGATATCAGGAGTTCCCATTACCGATGCCGATAACCAGCTGGAAGGCATAGTGAGTATAGAGGACATTATTGTTGCTCTGGAGGGCAACTACATAACTGATTCGATTGAAAAGCATATGACAAGGGATTTAGTTACACTCTCTCCAGAGATGAATCTTGAGGCACTGATTGAGAAGTTCAACAGATACAGATACGGGAGATTCCCAGTTGTTGATTCCGAAGGGAAGCTCATCGGAATAATTACAAAGAAGGATATTATCGGAGCCATTCTTGATAAATTCAGGCTAATCTACGTTCACGATACCCGACGAAGGGAAGTTCTGGAGAGAAGTGTTGACTGGTTTGATAAGTCTCTTATTTCGGGAGATGCCGTTGAGAAAAAGAGTGCTGACTTCGTATTCCATATTGATTATTCGGAAATTGACATGGCCGGAGTTGGATCTGCGAAACTGAAGAGCTATCTGAAGACGCTTACAGATGACGACAATCTGATACGGAGAGTATCAATCGCCTGTTATGAAGCTGAAGTGAACGTCGTAATTCATAGCGGTAGCGAAGGTTATATCTTCGCCTGGTACGATGAGGCCCTGGTAAGAGTGAGAGTTGAAGACTATGGAAGAGGTATTGAAAACGTGGAGCAGGCAATCAAGGAAGGATTCTCCACGGCGTCTGATCACATTCGCGAGCTGGGTTTTGGAGCGGGGATGGGCCTTCCGAACATGAGAAGGTACTCAGACAAAATGGTTGTAGTATCTGAGACGGGAAAAGGGGTTGTGGTTGAAATGCACTTCTATCGAAATGGGAGGAAATGACATGAGATTGAGCGAACTGGTTGACAAATGTGGGACAAAAGTAGTCACAGACTTACCTCTCGAGGCTGACATATCGGATGCTTACATTGGAGACTTGCTTAGCGACGTAATGGGAAATGCCCCATCGAATTCTATCTGGTTGACTGTTCAGTCTCATATGAATATTCTGGCAGTTGCCACTATTGTAGGGGTCAAAGCAATTGTGTTGTGTAATGGTCTTCACTTCGACGACGCGACTATTAGAAAGGCCGAGGAAACGGGAATCGTCCTTATGGAAAGCGAAGAAACTACCTTCGATCTTGTTTACAGGCTAATAAAGAGTGGTTTCAAGGGCTGAAGTGTTTTGCAGTTTCTTTGCGACTTTCACATTCATAGCTGTCTCTCTCCATGTGCCGAAATTACAATGACGCCAGGCGAGATTGCAAAAGTATGTGTATCAAGAGGGATCGATTGGATTGCTATTACGGATCATAACAGTGCGGGTAACGTTAGAGTTTTCAGCAGTGTTCTTCAAGAAGTGGGGGTTTCCGTGATCCCCGGCATAGAAGTACACACACTTGAGGATGTTCACGTATTAGCGTATTTTCCAGATGTTTCGTCAGCAGAAGGGTATTCTGCATTTCTTAAGAGAGAGAAGCTTCCGATAGTTACGATAGACCCTGAGATATCTGGTTATCAGTTGTTGGTGGATGAGAATGATTCTTTTGTAGGTATGGAGGAAATCTGGCTTGGACAGCCAGCTTCTCTGAGCATTTCTGAGACTCTTAAGACTGTAGAAGAGAATGGTGGGATTTCGGTAATGGCTCATATTGATAGGAAAATGGGTCTCATTGTGCAGCTCGGACTTGTACCAGAAGAATGTATAGAAGTGCCCATGGAGATTTCTTTTGAAAGGACTCTGAAGCGGGGGCTGCAGACGAAAAACATTATACATTCAAGTGATGCACATAGTTTAGACCTGATCAAGCCCACAGTGGCAATTTCGGCCAGCACAAGAAGCTTCGAGGAGTTCAAAACTGCGATTTTTTCCTCAGGAAGGGCGTTGAGTATAATATGGGACTGAGAACAATCTGCGACCACATACTGGATATTGCTCAGAACTCAGTAGATTCTGGAACAAAAACAGCGAAGTTAACGATCGAAGAAAGGAAGGAAGAGACTCTCTTTTTCTCGGTTGTGGACTGGGGTAAGGGCATTAATGCTCAATCTTTGGAAGCAGTCATGGATCCTTTCTATACGGAAAAGAAAAAGAAAGTCAATTTCGGATTAGGCTTGCCGATGCTGAAGTTTGCAGCTGAATCTACGGGAGGCAACTTCGAAATTCGTTCAGAGCCTGGGATTGGTACAGAGGTTAGCGCACTGTTCATTCTTTCAAGTGTCGACTGTCAGCCTGTAGGTGATGTCCCATCGACTCTATTTGCTGTGATTACTATGAAAGACAATGTAGACTGGACAATAGAGAGAGTTCTAGATGAAGATGGTTATTCTTTCTCCTCGGCTCAATTCAGAGAAGTTCTGGGGAACGACTGTTTCGTTTTTCCAGTCAAAATGAAGATGATTCTTGAAATTCTTCAGGAGGCAGAAATTTCACTGGGAGGTTTATCGGATGTCCATTAGAAGATTATCGATTATTCTTAGTCTGCTTTTGCTATGTGGGTTTGGTTTGGCAAGCATCGTTCCGTCAAGGATCGCTGTTCTTGACAACAGAGTGATCTCAGACAACGAAGTTCTAGAGATTCTGAACATTCAGCGTGGAAAGGAAATAAGCGGTTCTGAACTAGAAGAGGCGATAGAGAGAGTGAAGAACAGTGGTTACTTTTCCGATGTGTATCACAGCTTTGATGAAGCATCCAGACTTCTGACAGTTCAGGTCAAAGAGTACCCTGTTGTAGAGGTTTCAGTTGTTTTCGACGGTCCGAAAATCGTTGAAACATCTCTACTCGAAGCTGCTTCAGTTATCAAGAGTGGCAAACCTATGAATCCTTCAAGGTTGATGTATGATATTCCCTTAACCCTAGAAGCAATAGAGAGCAAACTGGCTGAAAGCGGTTATATAGAACCGTTTGTACGGGTAGAGTGGGAGACCGATAAAGACAGAGCCGACGTTTTTTCAGGCAATGTTACTGATAAGGTGAAGGTCACTTTTACAGTTAAAATCTCTTTCCTGTGGGAGCTTTCGATCGATGCTCCAATATCGGATGAAGCTAAATCCTATCTCCTTAGTAGATTGGAGATAGATTATTTGAAAAAGTATTACGATACTTCGATCCTGATTAGATGGGTCAATTCTAAGAAAAAGTATGTTCCAAGAGTCGAAGACATTAACAGAGTCGTTCAGACGATTTACTCCACTTATTATGCTAATTCAAACGGACAGTGGGGATTCGATGACAGAACTTATCAGGCGATGATCGTGACACTGAATAACGCCCTGAAAAGCGTGAGACAGGTGACGCTTCCCGATGAAGTTAGGGAAAGCAGCGCATTATCAATGAGTATCACTTTCACGCCGATAGAGTATGTAAAATCGGGATTCGAATTAAGAAGTGTCTTTATTGAGGGGAACGTTAACTTGCAGAAAGGAGAAATCCTTAGACAGACCGGTCTTGCTGAAGGTCAGAAGGTTGACAATGAGATTGCGGCAAAGGCAATTCAGGCAGTTCAAGACTTATATACCGATAGGGGTTATCCCTTTATGAGAATTGAGCCGGTAATTGATGAAAAAATCGGCTTCTTCAGTCTGAAGATAACTGAGCCCTTAGTGAGAGACGTAACAGTTGAATTTGATGGTCCAAAGAAGACTCAGGATTATCTCATCAATGACAAAATCGTCATTGAGAAGGGTAAGGTTTTGTCCTTGGATGAGCTTAGAAACACATATGCCTTCTTAAACAACACAGGTTACTTCTCGAAAGTGGATATTGCTCCTGTTCCTGTAGGTAGCGATGCATTGGATGTGAAGATCACGCTTACGGAAACCGATAAAAACAACAGGATTGGTGGCGGCGGAGGATGGCAGAATGGTCTGAATCTTTATCTTGATCTGGGACTGCTCAATGTGTGGGGTTATGGTCAGAATATCTCAACTACGCTCAGTGTTACCCTTCCAATGCCCAACAACAAAGAAGTTGTTTTGACTGAAGGAGCCACGGAAACAACAACGAGAAGACCGGCCTTTGATGCCACTATAGGCTATTCGATTCCCAAGATCGGTGGTTCCAGGCTTGATTTGGACACGGCCTTCAGACTGAAATTTACTGGATTTACGACAACAATCGATTCCACCGATACCATAGTAACCAAAGCTTCTCAGGATACAGAGTTCATGCTCTCATTTACTCCAAGTTACAAGCTGTCACCCGGACAAAAAATTGGGTTTACTGCGGGGTATGAGTATATTATGTCAGAGAGCAAGGTTTCTACAGAGACTAAGCCTGCGACTGGCGACGATACTGGGAGCGTCTCCGAAAGCTTTGACGGGCTGTTTACTGGGATAAGTTATCAGCTCTCTACCCGAGATGACATCCTAAGGCCGACAATGGGAAGTGAGTATCTTGCCGGCCTCACTGCTAGAGGTATCCTTGGGAAGGACGACAAACTGTTCCTTTCGGGATATGCAGAGTACAAGAATTTCATGTCAATAGGAGATCCAGTTCTTGGCTTCAGGATAAGAACGCAGCAGCTTTTCCCGCTCTCTTCTAACGGTGTCTTCAGAAACTATCTGTTTAGCCCGGACTCTCTCATTAGGGTAAGGGGTTCTCAGAGTATCGGTCAGAATTCCTACGGTGTAACTGTCGGTTCTGCCCAGCTGAGATATCCGTTGACACCGGAAACATCGTCAATACCTGTTGACATAGTTGGGTTCGGTGACTTGCTTTTCTATCGGAACAGTTCGGGCGGGGACATAATCGGAGGAAACTTTCTTGCTGATTTTGGTCTTTGCATAGATATATCAATTCCAATGATTGGGTTGGTTCGTCTTGGTTACGGATACAACACGAGCCTTGCTGAACAGAATTCCATGTATGGCAAGCCGTATTATGGAACTCCCTTCTTTGGTTTTGGGCCTGCATTCTAAGAAGATAAAGAAAGCGCGGCTTAGTCGCGCTTTCTTTATTGGTGAGTTGAGTTAAACTACTGCAGTCAAAAAGTTAAGCACAGATTCTGAGTTCGCAACAGGGTTGTAGCCACCCTCCTGTACAATAAGCTTTTGAACATCAACTTCCTGTATGAGTTTCCCCATCATTGAGAAGTCCTCATTGTTCAGGCTGAAATGGCCTATCCCGTCGTTTTTGTGGCTGTCAATTCCAAGAGAAATTATAAGCAAGTCAGGGGAAAAATCATCGATTTCCTGAAGTGCTTTCGAAAGAGTTCGCATGTATTCAGGTCCCTCTGTGCCACCCGGAAGAGGGAAATTCATGTTGAAACCTTCGCCCGAATCGGAACCAATCTCCCAAGAGTTGCCGCTTATCCAGGGGTAGAATATCTTTGGATCGCCATGAATGGAGACATAGAATACCGTGTCGTCGTAGTAGAAGATCTCCTGAGTTCCGTTTCCATGATGGAAATCGACGTCAAGAATTGCGACGAAGCCTCTAGTGTGTTTTTGGTAGTATCGCGCGGCAATTGCTGCATTGTTGAAGTAGCAGTATCCTCCACCAGTCGATATACCGGCATGATGTCCTGGGGGTCGGCAAAGAGCATAGGAAACACTTTCACTGTCGAGGATTGAATCGACGGCGTTTAAGGCTGTGGAAACGGCAGCAAGCCCTCCAACATAGCAACCCGAGGTGACCGGCGTGCCAGTATCGAAGAGTTTGTCATATCCAAAGACCTCGGGGAAGTACTCTCTGTCTCTTGATACTGAGAGACTCTTTTCTCTTAACCATTCAACGTACTCTGGTGTATGCACCTGATAAAGATGAGAACAGTGGTAATCTCTTGGTTCCCTAATACGAAAGCCCGCGGTCTCCAGCGTGCTGCGAATTGCCTCTATCCTTTCAGGTTTGTCCGGATTTTCGATCCAAAGGCCGTCTTCCAATTCTTTCATAGGTAGATGAAAGAGATGTCTTCTGTCATAGTAAGTTATCAATTTCCATTCACCCTGTCCCCGGAAGGTCCAGTCTCAAGCTTGTTCACTCTGACCTGGTGACGTCCACCCTCTTCAGATGAAGCGAGAAAAGCTTCCACTATCCAACCGGCTAGCTCGCTACCTATCAACCTTCCACCCAGCACGAGAACGTTAGCATGGTTGTGCCTTCTGGCAAGTGCGGCCATTTCCGGAAATAGGCAAAGAGCAGCGCGAACACCCCGATGCTTGTTTGCGGCAATCGACATGCCAATTCCAGTCCCACATAGTAAAACACCGAAGTCGGAGTCTCCGCTCGTTACCGACTTACATACCTTATCGGCATAGTCTGGATAATCAACAGATCGTTCACCAGATTCAGGACCGAAGTCGACCACTGAATGACCCTTTTCTCTGATGTAGTTTACAACGAAATCTTTGAGCTGATAGGCAGCGTGATCAGAAGCAACTGCGATTTTCATGTCCATACTCCTTAGAAATGGCTTTGCTATTTGTACCAGCGGAGTACACCGGAAAGCCGTCCCTGGATTTTCACCCTGTTTGCTTCAACGACAATTGGAAGCATCTCCGGGTTTGAAGGCACCAGCCTAATCTTAGGTCCCTCGTTCTCATATCTCTTAAGGGTAGCATACTCGTCGTCTATTAGGGCCACAACAATATCACCGTTATTAGCCCATTCCTGTTTTCTAATAATAACAAAGTCACCGCTCATGATATGAGAGTCAATCATGCTGTTCCCGGTTACTTTCAGCATGTAGTATTCAAAACCTCTTCTTATCATCCACAAAGGAACAGGAATCTTCTCTTCCTCAGTCTGGACAGCTTGGACAGCCTCACCCGCTGCTACGTTACCAATAACAGGGAGCATGACAACATCTTCGCCAGGTTCAAGCGATGAGCCGTCAGGACTCTTCAAGACTCTTATTCCGCGAGAAACGCCGGTTCTTTCAATGTAACCCTTCTTCTCAAGTGACTCAAGATGCTTTGCCACTCCCCTTGGAGAAGATATTTCAAAGTCTCTGCAGATATCTCTTATGCTAGGCGGGTAACCATAGAGCTTAATGAAATTCTCAATGTACTCCAGAATCTTCTTTTGTTTCTCGGTCAGAGTCAATTCATTACACCCCCTATTCTTGGCTGGGTTATTAATCAACGACAACTGCCATCGTAGCGACGGTATCGTTTTCTTTTAGGTCCACTATCCTAACTCCCTTGGTTATTCTTCCGGTCGGTCTAACTTGTGAGATAGGAATTCTTATTGACATGCCCAACTTGGTCGCAAGAATAATCTCGTCTTCGTCGGTCACGACGAGAGTTCCGACAACAGGACCGATCTTCTCGAGTCCGTAGATGTTCTTTACACCCATGCCTCCCCGATTCTGGCATCTATACTCGGAAATGCAGGTTCTCTTTCCTCCTCCCTTTTCTGTAGTTGTCAGGAGGAATCTTTTGTCGTCAGCAGAAACGATGCTGGCTCCAACGACCTCGTCATTCTTCTTCAGTCTTATGCCCATAACTCCTGCTGCTCCTCTTCCCATTGCACGTACCTGTACAAGCGGAAATCTAGTTACCATACCGTTCCTTGTTGAAATAATAATGGTATCATCTTCCCTTGATGCAAGTGAAGCATCTATCACCCTATCGTTCTCGTTCAAACCGATTGCCCTAATTCCGGATACCCTCACATTCAGGAAGGCCTCGAATACCGTCTTCTTGATCTTGCCAGATCTAGTGGTAATAACCAGATGCTTTCCTTGAACCTCTTCCTTTCTCGTTGAAAGGACTGCCTGTACGTTCTCATCGGGATCGATCTTGATGTAGTTGGCGAGAAGCTTTCCCTTTGAGTCTCTAGAAGAGTGATCGATGATGTGGTTGCTAAGTACGTATGCTTTTCCCTTTGATGTGATGATAACTGTCTTGCTAAGCCTGGTTGTTGTAAGAATGTTGACAACGAAATCCTCTTCGCCCGTTCTTACTCCGATGACGCCTTTGCCGCCACGCCCTTGCTTTCTGTAACTTTCAAGAGGTGTAGATTTTATGTACCCCTTCTTTGTTACCATCAAGACGATCTCTTCATCCGGAATCATGTCTTCGATGTCAAAATCCCTTCCATTGCCCAAATCAATCCTTGTGCGTCTAGCATCTCCGTACTTGGTCTTTATTTCATCGAGCTCCTTAACAATGATCTCATAGACCTTTTCATCACTTCCTAGAATCAATCTGTACTCGTTGATCTTGGCTACCAAATCCCTGTACTCACTGAGAAGCTTCTCGATTTCCATTCCTGTAAGCTTGCCCATTCGCATGTCTAGAATCGCGGCGCTTTGCTCCTCAGTTACTTCAAGTGTTTCCATCAGATTCCTGGATGCCTCTTCCGTATTAGCCGAATTCCTTATTATGTCTACAACTGTATCAATAGATCTTGTCGCCTTCGTCAGCCCCTCGACAATGTGAGCTCTTCTGGATGCTTGCTCAAGATCGTATTCAGTCTTTGCTCTAATTACATTGAACCGGTGAAAAAGAAAGCCCTGAAGTATTTGCTTAAGATTCATTACTCTTGGGCGCTTCTTCTCGTCGATAACCAGCATGTTCACGCTAAAGGTTGTTTGAAGCTGTGTATGCTTGAAAAGAAGATTAAGGACTACGTTAGGATCGGCACCGCGTTTCAGTTCAATAACTACCCTGAGCCCTTTTTGATCGGACTCATCCCTTATGTTTCTTATCTGAAGGTCGCGGTGGTTCTGAGTTGCGCTAACTATCTGCTGAATTAGATCTGCCTTCGATATGTTGTAAGGTATCTCATGGACAACTATTTGAGGACTTCCACCTGACTCTTCAATCTCGGCAATAGCTCTAATGGTGATTCTTCCTTTCCCTTCCTCATATATTGAAGGGATGGATCCTGCATCCATTATCATTCC
The DNA here is from genome assembly GCF_002896535.1 of Mesotoga sp. B105.6.4. Taxonomy (NCBI): domain Bacteria; kingdom Thermotogati; phylum Thermotogota; class Thermotogae; order Kosmotogales; family Kosmotogaceae; genus Mesotoga; species Mesotoga sp. B105.6.4. The sequence goes on from NZ_JWIM01000007.1 coordinate 29,101, forward strand.
GCCAGTAGGAAAATCCGGTCCCTTCACGAATTTCAAGAGATCGGAAACCGTACAATCTGGATCCTTGATCAGCAGATTTAGGGAATCAACTATTTCGATTAGGTTGTGTGGTGGTATGCTCGTCATCATTCCCACGGCAATTCCAGAAGTGCCATTCAGGAGTAGGTTTGGGATTTTAGTAGGAAGCACATCAGGTTCTGAAAGAGACCCATCAAAATTCGGCATCATCGGTACGGTGCTCTTATCGATGTCCTGAAGCAATTCTTCTGCAAGAGTCTGCATTCGTGCTTCGGTATACCTCATGGCAGCGGGAGGATCTCTATCGACTGATCCGAAGTTGCCCTGCCCTTCGACAAGAGGATAACGCATAGAGAATGGTTGAGCCATTCTCACTAGAGCGTCGTAAATGGCAGCATCGCCGTGGGGATGGAACTTTCCCATGACTTCTCCGACTATACGGGCGCTTTTCTTGAAACTTTGATTATGACGAAGACCCAATTCCGACATCCCGAAAAGAATCCTTCTCTGAACAGGTTTCAGACCATCGCGCAGATCCGGGATCGCTCTCCCTACTATAACGCTCATAGAGTAGAGCATGTATGAATTAATCAGTTCATCATCAATATTCTTGTGGATAATTTCTTCAGGCAAAGACGTATTCCTCCTCTACTTGTCACGAAACTTTGGCGCCTGGAAGCAGATCCTTATGAACAGTTAGCAGTGAAAGCGCATTTCCTATCTTTGCGGCAAGAAGCATCCCGTTTGACTCAATCCCCATCAGTTTTGCAGGTTGAAGATTAGCGACCACCACCACCTTCAGACCGACCAATTCTTCCGGGCTGTAGAATTGAGCGATTCCAGCTACGACCTGCCGCTTGCCAAGTTCACCTAGATCGAGCTGCAACTTGACAAGTTTCTTGGATTTCGGAACGTTCTCCGCCTCAATTACAGCCGCCACCCTAAGTTCAACCCTGGTGAATTCGTCGATTGCTATCAGAACGTTATTTTCTGTTTCAGGCTTAGTATCCTGACCGTTCAAGTCTGTCACCTTCTTATGTTTTTCTATGTCAATTCTCGGAAAAATCGGTTCACCGTGACTGACTCTACTTCCAAAAAGCGGATCGGCCCAGTCAAGGTCTTGAAGAGTCATTCTCGACTCAATACCTAATCGCTTTCGAATCTCCTTTGCAGTATTGAACATAACCGGTTCAATCATTAACGACACATTTCCAAGAACACAGACAAGATTGTGCAGGACAGTGTCTAGTCTCGTTTTCTTTTCGTTGTCTTTCCCGAGCTTCCATGGCTCAGTCAGATCGATGTATTTGTTACCATATCTTATGAGTTCCCAGACGCTTTCAAGTGCCTGTGTGAACCTGAGTCTATCCATTGAGTCCACATATGTGGAAAAGGTGCTTTCCAAAAGCTCTTTAAGGGACTCATCAACCATCTCTTCTACGCCTCTTTCAGGAACAACTCCGTCATTGAACTTCTGAATCATCACGACTGTTCTATGCAGAAGATTACCCAGATCGTTTGCAAGATCTGCGTTGATTCTGCCAATAAGGTTGTCTTCGGAAAAGTCGCCATCGCGACCAAACTGGATATCCCTTAGGAGGTAGTATCTCAGAGCGTCGTTACCGTAAACCTTGACAAAGCTCATCGGACTTATCGCGTTTCCCAATGACTTGGAGATCTTCTGACCATTAATTGTTAGCCATCCGTGGGCATAAACCTGCTTAGGCAAAGAGATTCCAGCAGACATAAGCATAGCTGGCCAAATAATTGAGTGAAAACGATTTATCTCCTTTCCAATCAGATGCACATCGGCGGGCCAATACCGTTCAAAGGAGTCGTGATCATTCGGGAACCCGATTGCACTCAAGTAGTTTATCAGCGCGTCCACCCAAACATAAATCACGTGTTCTGGATCGTCAGGCATCGGTACCCCCCAATTGAAAGACGTTCTCGTTATACTTAAATCCTTCAGCCCGGATTCGAGAATTTTCAGCATTTCATTTCTTCTAAAATACGGTTGGACAAATTCAGGGTTCTCTTTGTAGAGTTTGAGAAGAGGATCATTGTACTTAGAAAGTCTAAAAAAGTAGTTCTCTTCACTCACCCATTTCACTTCGCGACCACATTCTGGGCAAGTCTTTCCTTCCTTCAGATCTTCCTCATTCCAGAAAGTTTCATCTGGTATGCAGTACCACCCTTCATATCTTCCCTTATATATATCACCGTTTTCCTTTAGTCGTGAAACGAATTCCTGCACGGCTCTCATGTGATTCTCATCAGTAGTTCTCACGAACCCATCGTTCGTCAATTCAAGATCTTTCCAGAGCTTTATAAATTTGGCGGCCATTATATTGCAGTATTCCTGAGCATTGATATTTCTCGTTAGCGCTTCATTCAAGACCTTTTGACCGTGCTCATCGGTGCCAGTGAGGAAGAATACTTCATAGCCGGAGAGTCTCCTATATCTGGCAATTACATCTGCAATTATTGTAGTATAGGCAGAGCCAATGTGAGGCTCACTATTTATGTAGTATATTGGCGTGGTAACATAGAACTTCTTCAAAGGACACCTCCAGAAGTATTATATCATTTACCTAGCTAAATGTATACCAGGGAAAATCACTCAAAGCGTTTCGAAGAGCGAGATTAAGCTTTGTATCTGATCAACGGTTTTCTCTGGAAGATTGGGCGTCTTCTCAATCAGATCCCTATTTAGATTGACCACTCTTTCGTAAATATTTTTCAGATTTTGCTCGAAGTTACTTAATTCTTCTCCAGAAAGATTTGATCTGCCCCACTGTACTGCGAATTGCAGTGTTTCGTCTGGAGTTGCCGGTCCCATGTTCTCACAGGCCCATACGTGTTTCCGGACAACCTCAAGTATCTTCAGTTTCTGTGCATCTATAGAATCAACAATCGAGGGTATTGAGTTCAAGTATTCAATGTAGATGTCCTCCCAGTCCGGGTATCTGTTCCATGTGCCGGGAAGAAGAGTGATCGCAAGATCAAACCAGTAAGTTGCTCGAATACCACTTTCGTATACCAGATCTATGATTATCTGCCTGAACTCTCCGCTTTCTCCGAAGGCAGAGACCACAGTGCTTTCTCTAGAATTGATGAAGTTGAAGTACTTCTTGAGTTCGCTATTCAAGCTTGTGTATAGGCGGCCAAGAATCCTTGGCGTCTGGCGCTCGCTGAACAGTATAACAGATGATTCATAGTAGTCGGCAGCATCGAGTATCATCTGAATCTGTGTAATGAAGTAAAGCTGTAAGCCCGACACAAGTTCAGGATTGTCGAAAACCGAAGCGTGCTTCTGGAAGAACTCAGCGAACGGAAGAGTTCTAATGCTTGTTCTATGAACCGGAATTATTTCGGGATCTCCCTTGAACTCAAGTATTATGTCAGAGGAATACTCATCCTTCCCTGTTAGAATCGATTTCATGAGCTCCGGGTTGTCTCTCACTGTCTCAAGTCGCTGTGCCTTTGTCCCCAGGCCTGCAATATACCATAAGGGTTTGCCAAATACGGGATACAGTCTATTTGAAAGTTTGAAATCGTCTAATGCCTTATCATAGAACTCCCCCGCCTTGGAAATATAGAAGTTGTACTGGTTTATTCGATTGTTTATCTCATCCAATAGTTTTCTGATCTCGCTCTGTCTCTCTTTTTCAGCTAGCTCAAGAAGATCGATTTGATTGGCGCCAGGATACTTCGATCGGATCTCGCTTCCCTTCACATTCATATAACTCGCGACATCTTGCAGGTGAGCGTAGTTGCCAGAGAAAGTGCTGATCTCATTCTTGATTTGCTGAAGAGCACTTAGATTGATGTTCTGTGCTTGATTATAGTAAGCAAGATAATACTGCTGGTTAGTTTGTCCAATCCTGAAGAAGCCCTCTCCAAGAAACGCCGACGTCTTCAGGAAGATCAGTACGGCGGCTATAGCGAACAAGGCCACCACAGCAGGAACTCTTGGAAGCTTTCTTTCCTTAAGATCTGGATTGAAGTACTTTCCAACGGCGATAGATCCCAAAAAGATGGCCAGCATAAGATTTGGCTGCATATGGAGAGGAAATTCAAAGAAACTGTGAACTGCCAGGGAAAATATTCCCGCTCCCAGGGAGCCATAAAGCAGCAGATCCCTCTTATTGTCTATTCTGAACAAGTTTTTTACGTACCTGAAGACCAGTAGGCCGACCATCAATACAATGAAGAGGAGGCCGATGATTCCCATCTCTCCCAGACCCTGGATGTAGTCGTTGTGAGTCCTCTTGAAATTATTCCATACAGGCATGAAGTCAGGACTATGGTTAAGTACCTGAGGACTGTATAAGAGATGATACAGCTGAAACGTTCCGATTCCACTCCCGAAAGGGATTCTCAGCTTATTGTTATCATCGAGCCACTGGAAAAGCGAGTTGTACCATGCTGAGAACCTCTCTTTCCACGATCCAGAGGAAGTTAATACATATTCAAGTCTGGCAGTGATATTGATTTTTCCGTCGCCGGTCAGGGGAGATGGTGTGAGATAAAGATATGACAATACGGCTATGATTACTAGAGCCAAGAGAAGAAAGATGAGTGAGAGTCTTTTCAACTTCTTCTCTTCAGAGGTTTCCAGAGCTTCTGGCTTCTTTCCTTTCCTCAAGAAGAAGTACAATAGCAAGAATAGTAGATTGCCTATGAATATCGCAGTTATTACCGTTCTTGTCTGTGATACAAATACAGAGGCTACCATCGGAATCAAGAATACCAGCATGATTATCTTAAGGATAAGTTGACTTCTTGCACTCTTGAACAGAATCCCGAGTGGTCTTCTGGAGATCAGGAAATAGAAGATCATAGGAATTGTCATGCCCATGTAATCAGAGACGAAATTCGGGTTTCCAATAGTCGATCTAGCGGAGGCTCTTGCAAAAGGTTCTCCGACCTTGCCTAGAAAAATGTCAAATCCCAGGTAGAAGTTAAGGAGTGCATCAGCTGCGACAACGGCTGCTCCAATCAAGAAGAACAGCATAATTACTTCAATCTTCTCGACGGAGTCCCATTTGCTGGAAATATAGATCGCGGTGAAGGAAAGGAACACAACATAAAGAGCAATCTCCAAAGAGTACCTGAAGTACTGAGGATTGTCCATCGAAACCACAATCAACGAGAGTAAGGCAGCGATTCCGATTCCGAAAAAGGCCAGATGTACGTACCCAAATCGCATCAAAACCTCTCTCTTCCTAATAAACACAGAAAGGAAGATTACTGTGAATCCGACAACGTAGAAGAGATGTTTTCCGGTTGAAGGCTCGTGTGTGAATCCCTTGGTGACAAACAAAGGAATAAACAGAGTCAGAATCAGATAAACAATGGTTTCGAAGTCTATTAGTTGTTTCTTCTCCGTCATTGAGACCACCTCGAAAAATGAGATTAGAATTCTACAAAGAGATACCTTCTCAATATGTTGTCTTCATAGCTTGCCAAAAAGCAACGTTATTGCCTGAAACTTCTACTTGCTGGTTCTCTTCCTTCTCTTTTTTCTTTTTCCTTCTTCGTTGTAATAGTAATAGTAGTGGTAGTAATAGCTTGAATTCTTCTCATCTACTCCATTGACTATTACTCCAAGAATCTTCACTCCCACGGTCTTGAGATTCTCCACAACTATTCTCAAGCCATCCTTTATTGCCCTTCCGGGCCTAACAACTAGCACGATTCCGTCTAACTTGTTTCCCACCAAAGAAACGTCTGAAGTGACAACCGCCGGTGGCATATCTATCAGAACTCTGTCATATCTCTGCTTCAGTTCAGAAAGGAGAGTGTCGATCCTTTTCGACGAAAGGACTATTGTGGGATTTGGGGGAATGATTCCCACTCCTATGAAATCCATGTTTTCAGCGTAGTTCTCGACAACGTCATCAATTGAGGCAGTTCCCATTATCACATCCACCGCGCCCTTGGTTCTCTTGCCAGCTTTGAGTATCTTTTCGACCCTGGGGCGACGCAGATCAAGGTCCAGGAGGACTACTCTTTGACCGCTGTTTGCCATTGAATAGGCGATATTTGCAATTACGAAACTCTTTCCCTCAGTAGGGAGAACCGATGTAACTGCCACCGTCTTTCCCTCGCCCATCGTGAAAGAGAGATTGCTTGCTGCAAGCTTTATCGATTCTGAAGAAGGTGCCGTTGGGTTTTTCTCTACATACATTTCTTCGCTTGTTCCTTCGATACTCGGAATTCTTCCGATTATCGGCTGCCTACTGAAACGTTCTATCTCTTCCTCTGTCTTGAGAGTTTTGTCGAGGTACTCGGCAAGAAAGACCATTAGCATTCCAAGAAAGATCCCCAAAACGCCTCCAATGGCCAGAGATAGTTTCTTGTTGGGTTTCACCGGCGACTGAGGCACGGTCGCGGGGTCGACAATTGCAGCGTTTCCAACTACGGCAGCTTCACTGATCTTTGCCTCCTCAAGTCTCTCCAGAAGCAAGGTGTAGAGGCTCTCTTTAACTGCTATCTGCCTCTCAAGATCGAGCAGCTGTTGCTCCTTTGCCGGCAGGTTTCTCAGTTCAGATTGATACTGGTCCCTCAAAAGACCCACTGCCTGAATCGAAGCTTGAAGGATTTGAAATCCTGCTTCTGAACTGATGACGCCAGTTATTATCTGCTGGTACGCAGGATTCAAGGTCATGCCCTGGCCTGAGACTATGAACTCGTTTTGAATCTGTTCTGCTATCAAACTCTCAGTCTTCGAAATCTCTGTGATTTTCGATCTCACTCTAGGGTCAGTTTTTGGATACTGCTCCTCCAGCGAAGCAAGCTCAACTTGAAGAGTTGCAAGGCTCTGTCTTAGACTGGTAAGCACGGGGTTTACGGAAAAACTCTCAGATGTCTGAACCCAAAGTGCCTTTATGCTCTTTGAATCAATGCTGTCAAAATCGTCGAGCATACTCTGGTAAGTTTCGATTTCAGCTTTCTTCTCTTCAGCGGAGATCATCAGTTCGTTGTGCTGCTTGTCATAGTTGCTGAGCATTTGGAATAGTTGATCGGCATGCTTGTCGAGTACGTAGATGCCTGTTTCTTCTTTGAACTGCTTTATCTTATCGGTAGCCTCGTTCAGATCGCTCTCCAGAAGTGGGATCTGTGCCTCAATGAATTCACGTTTTCTTGTCAGGTCTCTTTTTGACAATTCTGCCAGTTTGGTATTGTAAACCTCGGCTAGAGTATTGGCGATATCCCTCGCAAGAACGGGGTCCTTGTTCTGAACTGAGACTCTGACAATCCTGGTATCCTTAACAGGTGAGACAGTTATCATTGATGAAATACTTCGCGTGAGTGAAGCTACTAGATCACGGTCCGAATAACCTTCCGATAGTAGCCGAGCCTTCGTATCTTCTGAATATACTCTGTCGACCAACCCGAGCACTTCGATTATCTCTTCGATGTTCGTCCTGCTCTTAATAAGTTCAACCTCGGTTGAGATATTCGATCCCGAGCTCCCTGTAAGGGAACTACTAAAGAGATCCCCCACAGATGATTGAGAGGTTGGATCGACTTTGATGGTGACGCTGGCTTCATAAATTGGCGTAGCGAAAATGAGATAAACGCCTGTGACAACAACTACCGCAAGTACAATAGAAATGAAGAGAACCATTCGCTTCTTAAACATTCTAAAAATGTCTTCAAGAGTTAGTTCCCTATAATCGCTGCCCTCGAACTCGCTCACGAAAGCACCTCCATCTAGAGATAGTAATCGTTCAAAAAAAGCCTATATCGATCATCGTGAAAATCTATTAAGAGTCTGTTGTCGCCAGACTTGTGTTTATCGCTTCCAATGATCTCGGCTATTCCTTCGTTGATAAGAACCCGAGTTCTGGGATTCTTGTCGAGACTGTTCCAGTTTACCTGAAAGAGAACTCCCATGTCTCTAAGCCTAAGTATATCGTCTGTAAGCTCTTGCTTGCCAAAAAACAACCCGCTTTTTCTGAAAAGGTATTCATAACGCTCAACATGAGCAAGTATTATTCTTAATCCCTTGACCTGCAGTTTTTCGATCACTTCAAACAGATAGTGAGGTCTTCGCTGCGTTGGAAGCTCCAATAGAACAGTGTTTGACCCACCCATAGTAATCAGATCGGCATCCAGTATCTCTGGTCTAAAGAATATCTCAGAGCCAAGCAAGACTTCAACTGAGTGAGAGTTCAGTTCAAAATGGTATTCGTTCCATCTCTTCACTATCCGTTCAGGATCGGAAGGACTCATCGGGGAAAAAAGGTGAGGTGTCAAGTAAAGTCTCTGAAGCCCCTTGAGCTTCATTTCTTCAAGGAGTGCCAGAGACTCCTCAATGCTATCAACACCGTCATCCACTCCAGGGAGCAGATGGCAGTGAGAGTCGATATTCAATGCAGATCAACCTCACTTGAATATGCCGACGGCCGAATTCACTATGCTAAGCGATGAAGCAACAATCGACATGATGTCCTTGATGTTCACGATAGACGACTGGGGAACGAAAATGATGTTTCCCGGCGTCAAAGGAACGTTGCCTTTCGCAGGCTTTCCCTTCTGCTGATCAAGATCAAGTACTAGAGGCTGTTTGTCAGGGTCCTGGAACAGCAGCGCGTTACCTAACACTGCATAACTTGTGGGACCTCCCGCCTCGACGACCGCCTCGATTGCCGTTATGCCATCATAGAACCTTACAACTCCCGGTCTCTGCACTTCGCCAAAGACGTACACTCTGGCGGGTTCAGAATAAGGAACATATATCGTTGACCCCGGTGAGACAGTCCTTCTGGTTAATGTGAGGAAATCTTCCGGGGTAGTAATCACTTCTTCAGTCTTTCCGGAATAAGAGATGAAGATTCTGCCCCTGGTTTCGAAGCTGGCAAGACCCCCTGCAAGACTCAGTAGTTCTGCAAGCGAAAGCTCCCCATATTCTGAAACAGAGAATATGCCTGGTGACTTGACGTCTCCTACGATAGTAACGAATGAATCATAGTTTCTTAGCGCAACAATGGTATCATCATCCTTAACATAGCTTCTAGCCAGTTCCTCGGTCTTCAGTGCATCTACCAGCTTTATTGTGCCATCGATTCCTACAAGACTGAGCGTAGTCACTGATTTGTCGAGTCCTCCAGCAACTGCAATCGCTGTCGCCAATGAAGGTTTTTCTCCGCTGATCTCGTACTTTCCAGGTCTTACTACATCGCCGAGCACTGTGATTGATATCAAGGATTTGCTCGACACATAAATGTATGAGTTGTCTGATAGAGGATCCCCTCGCTTTTGCAGAACCGATGCGGTGAACTCGCTGACGGATTTTCCATCATGAATTACTATCTTTCCAACCTGATTCTCGTCAACTATTCCGCCCGCTTTGGCTATTGCATCAGAAAGAGAATGGCTTTCATCTACGCTAAATGTGTAGAGGCCTGGATTGTTTACTGCACCCAGAACAGTTATCCTAATCACCTTTCTTGGAACGATAACCGTGCTTCCCGCTTCAATTACCGTATCTCTACCTTCGTTTTTGACTTCAGCCAGACTAATCGGGAGAATCTCTCCGGAAGGCATGAGAATCCTAACTTGATCTGAAGCAGTAATCTTCTCTCCTCCTGCTCTCGCAAGTGCTCTGAGAACAGTGATCTCCTCTTCGAAGGAAAACTCAAACTTGCCAGGAGAATTCACCTCTCCGCTAACATAAACGTAGCGGTCATCTCCGGCAATGTACACAGTCTGACCTGCCGACAAATGAATGTCTTCACCTTCAATTAGGTCGAACCAGCGAATCTCTCTGTCTTGATCTGTGATCTTTATATTAGTAGCAGCCCTATTTGTTAGACCGCCGGCCTTGGAAATGGCTAGCATCAGGCTAGGGGTCTCATTCTTGTAAAACTCGACGATTCCCGGGTTTCTAACTTCTCCAATTACATTCACTCTAACAGCCTCATAAACTGGTACATATACGAAGGACCCATCTTCGAGCGTAAGATCGAGGGCCTTTCCTAGTAGTATTGGGTCAACATTTACTGTGGAAGTTCTACCAAAAGGATCTGTTATCTGTATCTTGTTGCTGAGTGCAAGTGGCGTCATCCCGCCAGCTCTTGCAATTAGAGTAGTCAATGTAACTTTTTCTCCTGGCTCGAACTGAACTGATCCTGGACTATTGACTGCACCAACCACAAATATCTGGCGGAGAACGTTGGGATACACGATTATCGATCCGGGTGAAAGTACCATGTCATTATCTTTGAGATCGGAGATCTGTCTTTCTCTTCTTGTTCCGTCGGGAAAAATCACAGTTACTCTACTGTTTGAGTCAAAATCAAGCAGGTTATGCTTTGCAAGGGCAGTTCTAAGGGTGATCTCCTCATTACTAGAAAAGTCAACTCTCCCGCCTCTTTCTCTCGAGATAACGTAAACGAACCGTTCTGAAGTCTCGGGCACGTATACTATTGAACCACTTGTTATCTGTGGATCAAGTGATATGCCCTTTATAACTGCCTGAAGGTCAAGTTTCTTGCGTTGGTCGGATTCAACTATTTCAACGTTTTTTGATAGAGGATCGATTAACCCTCCGGATATTGCTATTAGCTTTGTCAGGGTGGGATTCGGTTCTTCTCTGCTAATCAATTTGAGCCCAGGCTCCTTTACACCACCAAGAATGTACACATATCTTGATTCTATCTCGGGCACGAAGACTGTTGCTCCATCAGGAATAGACGGAGGGGTATCCTTCGATAGATCATCAATAGTATATACGGTTATTGAGGCTGCTCTCGAGTCAATTACTGTTATGCCGTATCTGTCAGCATAGTCATCAAAACCACCGGCAGCGGAAATCACGGTAGCCAGGTTGAAGGGGATACCGGGTTTCAGGGTGATTGTACCTGGGTTTCTTACTCGCCCAAGAACATTCGCCACGTTGCTTGCCTGCGGATAGAACACAACACTTCCTGTCTCAAGTTCCCAGTCAGTCTTTATTAGAGAACTGATAGGAATCCTTCTTTCGCCGCCGTCAGGAGATATCACCCTTATTTCCTTCTCTGAGGAAATCTCTACGAGATTTAGTTTCGCCAGAGCGTTTCTCAATGTGATCTTCTCTCCCGAAGAGAAGTCAACTTTGCCTCCGCTGTTGTCGGAGATAACGTACACGAATCTGTTGTCGATTCTTGGAACATAGATTAAATCGTCATACCCAATTTTCGGGTCTATTGAAAGACCTTTAAGAACTCTATCGAGATCGACGTCGATTATTTTCGTTCCTGAAAGAACCTGTACTGAAGAAATGTCGGCATTTTGCGAAAATCCTCCACCCGCGCTAATGGCTCTGGTTAAGAGAAGGTCATCTTCATCTAGCTCGATTTTTCCCGGTCTTCCCACTTCTCCAAACAAGTATACCCAAGTGCTGGTGTCAGGAACAATTACGATTGAGCCGGGTTCAAGGAAGTAATCCTTCTCTTCCAACTCCGAGGCAGGGATCTCTAGATTAGTACCGTTTGAACTAATTATCGAAATGGACTTGCTTGACTTGAAATTAAGGAGATTGATTCTGGCAAGAAGGTTTCTCAGGGTGAAGGCTTCATTCTCTTGAAAGTCGACTCTTCCTCCCTCTGTGGAAGAGACAACGTAGACAAATCGCTGTTCTTTCTCCCTAACAAGAACAATAGATTGCGGTTCTAGAACCAGAGAGCTTCTAGTGGCCTCTTCTATTGACAAGAGCCTTGTTCCGTCTTTCATAAGAACCTCGACAAGTCCTGCCTTTTCATTAAGACCGCCCGACTTAGCAATTGCTCTACTGAGAGTGATTTCTTCGAAATTTGAAAAGGGTAGAGAGCCTGGGTTTCTAACCTCTCCAGTTACAAAGACCGTCTTCTCTCCGTGGGGCAGGATAATCATCGAACCTGCCTCGAGAAGCATATCCTCTTTTTTGATGGAGTCATAACGTTTTCCAGAAGGTTCAACTATCACGACAGAATCGAGACTAGATGGGTCGTATAGGTCTACCTTAACCAGAGCATTTACAAGAGTAAGATTCTCGTCGATACTGAATTCTACTTTTCCGCCGAATGATGCTGAAGCGACATAGACGAACCTTTCTCGCAGACGAGGAACGAAGACCGTATCACCCGGATTCAATTTCACGTCATCGATTGAACCGCTCAAGAGCTTATCGACTTCAAAGGACTCAGGCACCGCGACGCCACTTCTCAGAATGTACAATCCTTCTGATGCAGTTTGTCTAAGGCCGCCGGCCTCTCCAATTGCCTGTAGAAGGGTAAGTGTTTCACGGTATGGTAGCGATGTTGGGTTGTTGAACTCACCAAGAAGTTTCACGGATTTTGATGAAGAATCGTTTGCTATTACGATACTCCCGGCGGGGACTTCCGGGTCGCTTACTCTTCCAAATAGTATACTATTCAGGTTTATTGAGGATGAGTTGCCCTGGAATTCGTCGCTAATGATCAGAATCTCTTCTTTGTCGGCCGTTTCGGCAAGGCCGCCCGACTTAGCAATAACCTGGGTTAACGTAATGCCTGGATTGAATTTCACTAGAGTAGGTGACCTGAACTCTCCCATAGTCAAGATCCATGCTTTTGTACCCGTTGGAACGTATAGGGTTGAACCTTCCGTAATCTTCTCCTTCAAAGCTTCGCCTGCCGACAAAATGGAAGACAGATCGACGTGCTTTCTGGTTCCATCCTTATAGACAACGAAGGCAGAAGAGAGATCTGCCCCATCCTGGAGCCCGCCAGCAAGGGCAAGAAGCTGAGAGATTCCGATCGTGCCTTCATGCCACTCTATCGCCCCTGGTTTGTTTACTTCCCCAAGGATGTAGAACATGAATGGTGCATATGATTTCACAGATACCGTAACCTGTGGTTTAGATGTAAGGATGCCCTGATTTAAGAACTGAGAAGACAGCAAAGATTGGATTTCTTCGAGAGTCTTTCCCAGTAAAGCAATATTTCCTAGCGGTGGAATAGAAGCGGTACCGTCAGGACCAACAAGTACTTCGCTGGAAAGATCGCCTGAACCATAAACAGAGATCAATAGCAGATCACCTGGTCTAACCGAGTATCCGAAAAGGGAAACTGTAATAACAAGCAATATTAGAAGCGGGATGATTCTAAAACGCATGTAACTTCCTCCTTCTCCAATTTTCAGTTCTCTTCCAGGAGTCTTTTGATCTGAGACTTCAATTCCGAGAAATCGGGTGACTTAACGACATACGCGTCAGCGGCCCAAGAAGAGAGATCATGTTTGTAGTGTGTGTACGCTGTCAAAAGAACGATCTTCTTATCAGGATATTTTTCGCGCAATATGCCGGCTAGCTCAAGTCCATTTATCCCTTCCATTTCAACATCGATAGTAATGAGATCAAACGATGTTCCCTGCTTTAAGATGCTCAGAGCTTCTTCTGCGCTACTTGAGCCCTCGACTTCATATCCCGATTCCTTGAGCTCTTCTTCAAGGAGTAGCCTCATGTTCTTTTCATCTTCAACTATCAGCACTCTTTTTTTCAAGATCAAACCTCCCAACTCTTCTAGTCGGCAACCTGAAAGTGAAGTTAGTTCCTCCGCTTCCGCTTGAAGCGGAAATCTCTCCCCCGTGTTCCTCAACAATCTTCTTGCATATCGAAAGTCCTAGACCCGTGCCAAAGGTCTTGGTAGTGAAGAACGGCTCAAAGATACGCTTCAACGTCTCCTCTGGTATCGTTCTTCCGCCATTCCAGACGGAAAAGTTTATACTATCATCTTCTTCTTGAATAGTTATCCGTACTTCACCATCACTTTCAGAAGCCTCAATAGCGTTCTGAACAAGGTTAATTATTACCTGTTTAATCCTGTCTTTGTTGCCGTAATACTCAATTTCATCTTTTCTTGAGTATAGAACAAGTTTAACACTTTCTTGGACGGCTTTTTCTTCAAAACCGGCAAGTATCTCGCGTGTTATGGAAACGAGATCGAACTTCTCGTCCGTTGTTACACTCCTTCTTCGCGAGGCTTCTAGTACTTCTCCAACTATGCTGTCGAGTCTACGGAGTTCTTCCATAAGTATCTTCGCATATTCTCTAGTTTTTTCCCTGTCGGAAGAGGCCAGAATCCTCTTAACAAAACCGCCGATTATCGTGATGGGGTTTCTGATTTCGTGAGCAACTTTGGCAGACATTTCTCCGAGAGCAGCGAGTTTTTCTCTGCTTTTCAACTCCTGTTCCAGCTTTCTTCTTCTAGTTATTTCATCTAGAGATAGAATCACACCGGTAAGCTTCTTTCTTCTCTCTTCTCTCAAAGGTGTTATTTGAACATCGAAATACTTGTCGCCAAAAGCGTTAAAATGCTGATCAGTCAAAGTAATCGTCTCTCCAATTCTCATCGCGTCAAAGAGTAGTTCGATGATACCGTCGAGTTTCAAATTCATGGACTGGATGCTCTTTCCGATAATGTCATTTCTATTGACGTCAAGAAGGAACTCAGCGGTTCTGTTTACCTCTGTTATTTTGCCTTCAACCGAACAGACGATTATTGCCGATTCGAGAGACTGAAGAATACTTGATACAAACCTACGATAGTAATTAGATAGGTTTTTCTCCTTCTCAAGGCTCTCAGCCATCTGGACAATTCTCTCGTAGTTCTCCGTAAGCTCCAGAGCTACCCCTGTGCTGTCGGCAAGCAACCCGAGAATCTCCGTATCGGCATTGCTGATTCTCTTTCCTGAATCACTGTTGTCGATTATCAGAATTCCTAATACTTCTTCTTCACCGGATACGGGAACAATCAAGTATTCATCTGAACCGATGATCCTATTGAGAAGAGCCAACTCTTCCCCTCTCAGCCTAAGCATTTCGGGTGTGACGTGAACGATTTTCTTCCTCAGGACTACTCTCTCAAGGATGATATTACCCGGGTAAGAAATCAACGCCCTAGATTCATTTTCATCATTTGAAGATTCCTCAAACGACACATCCTGAAGATATCTTGCTAGATCGCTATACACTGATCTGTCCGAGTTTTCTCTGCTTTTTGAGAGCATTTTGCTCTCTTCAACAAGAACAGAACGTGCGTTATCCACTCTGAAGAATATTGCTCTATCGAATTTAAGTCCGGAGGAGTGGGTTGCGCCCATAAGAAGAATTCTAATTATTCTCTCTCTGTCAAGGCTTCTCTTCATTGCCTCTGTGATTTTGTGAAGCACGCTCAATTTGAAGAGTTGCTCTTTCTGTTCGCTTATTAGTTCCTCATGCTTCTTTCCGAGCTGCCTGAGTTTTCTCACTTCCATTTCCAGTCGAGAAGTAAGTCTTAACCTACTTATGGCAACTGCCATCCTTCTACTCATATCATCAAGCATCTTCAAATCTTCTCTGTCAAGGTGTTTGTAAGCTCTGAATTCACCTTCTACCTCTTCTCTATCGGCAGCAACAATCAATCCAACTACCATTCCCTCGACCAAGAGTGGAACTGCTATGAACGAACCTACGGAGACTTCTTCTGTGAAGATCACTGATGAAAGATCCGACTTCTTGGCTGAAACAAAAAGCCTCTCTCTTGAGAGAGCATCAAGTTGCTCATCGGAAATACTCATCTCTATTCCTCGTAAAGGACTTGTTCCTTCACCAATCGCTGCCCTAAGGTGAAATGAGGTGTCAAGCCTTTCAAGAAAGAAGATCCATCTAACCCTTAACATCTCTCTGGCAATTTCAAGAGATCTATATACAAGCTCTTCCGAATCGGTTTCCGTTTCGAGAACCGAAGTTAATCGAGAGACAAGCTTCAGTCTCCTGTAGCTTTCTTCTTCTAGCGATCTCTTGATTGAATAGTGCAGAGCCATTTCTAGCTCCTTTATCCAGCTTCCGAGTGAGCCTTTGACTTTAGATTTTGTAGGGAAGGTCAAAAGGCCGAGCGGTTCACCCTCGCAAAACAAACCTATGAACTTAACCTTTTCCTTATGTTCCTCGAGATGAGTAGAAAGGACTATCTCCTTCTCGAACACATCAGCTTTGTTTAGTTCTCTCAGAAAGGGATTCTTATTCAATCCAATTTCCCTTCCTGTACGGGTGAATCCTTCTCTGAAATTCACTTCCTTGAAGACATCCCGGTACTTCTCCAGAATAAAGAGTGATGGTTCCGATGAGATTTCCAGCGCTATTCTTTTCAGTATTCTCTGGATTATCTCATCAGAAGATGTTTCAAACCCCGTTCCTCTCAGTTCAATCACCACTTCTCGACAATCTCTATTATCATTCTCATGTGCTCAACATGACTTCCCTTCCAGTAGATATGACCGCAATTCTTGCACTTTGAGAAGTTCTCTTTTGTAAGTAGTATGTAGTCCGGTACTCCGCAAAGATCTTCAAGAGAGGCTATTTCTAGCTCGCCGTTGCATTTTGAACATCTGCTGAGGAAATCGATATCTTTGTGACTTATCCTGAACCTGTGAACGACCGACTTCAGTTGCGACTTCCAGTTCTCCGATTTGATAAGGTAACATCTGATCCTGAATCTCATTGCAATTTCGAGAGCTTTCCTGCTCTTGGTAAGAAATACGTCTCGATTGCTGACAGCTCCTTCAATCTCATTTCTTGAGCATATCTCGGTGTCGAAGCCAAGAAACCGGAGCTTCTTCGCCAGCTTTGTAAGAGAGTCTTCAACTAGGAACTTCATTTCTTCACCATGATCGAGAATACTATCCCTGCATATTCTCTTTGATCGATAAGCCTAAACAGAGTACCGGTTCTTGCAAGAGAATCGCTTTCTCTCTTTGAAGTTTCGACTATCAGGAGACTTCTAGAGTTTAGAACGACAGAGTTTTGTTCTAGCAATTCAATAAGAGGTTTGGTATATTGTTCATCAAAAGGGGGATCTGCAAAGATAATATCAAATTCAACACCCTTTCTTACGAGGGAAGGGATGGCTCTGCGGAAGTCGGAGCAGACTATTTTCAAGTCCGCTGAAGGATCAAGTCCATTCTTGCTTTCGAGAATTGATTGACATGCCTTCTTTGATGAATCAACTGATGTTACATCTATTGCGCCTCTACTCAATGCTTCAAAAGAAATTATTCCGCTTCCTGAGAAGAGATCAAGAAAGGTCTTCGAGCTCACGTCCACTATATCGAAAAGGGCCTTTCTGGCGGACTGAGGTGTATATCTTGTACTCCTCCTTGGAGGAGTCTTTATAGATCGTCTAGCCCACTTCCCTCCGGTTATGACCAACATACTATCCAACCTCTATCAATCTTACTCTTTCCGAGTATAGCCTCTGCATTTCGATTCTGAGAGCTCCATGCTCCAGAAGATCGGGGTCTCTTTCAATAGTTTCCTGAGCATCTTCCCTGGCTTTGAAAAGGAGATCTTGATCATCGACAATGTCGCCGAGAAGAAATTGAGGCATTCCGTGCTGCCTCAAACCAACGAACTCACCGGGGCCTCGAAGTCTAAGATCGAGCTCAGCAACATCAAATCCACTTGCGGTCGAAGCAAACTCTCTCAACCTCGAGAGCGCTTCGCCCGAAATCGCCCGGTTCATTAGCATGACGCAAATCGACTTGAGATTGCTTCTTCCTACACGTCCTCTGAGCTGGTGAAGTTGCGCCATTCCAAATCTTTCGGGGTGTTCAATAACCATAACGGTTGCCGTAGGTATATCAATTCCTACCTCAACAACAGTTGTGGAAACAAGAATCATGCTCTTCTTTGATTTGAATCTCTGCATAATCTCTTGCTTTTCGGTGTCGGTTAGTCTTCCATGGAGCAGTTCCACTCCTGCACCAGGGAAGACTTTCTCTCTTAGCCTTGCCGCTTCATCTGTTGCATTTTTCAGGTCTACTTGCTCTGACTCTTCTACGAGAGGATAAATGAAGAAAATCTGATGACCCATCTTTATTTCCTCCGAAATGAATGAATAGAGATGATCTATCCTGCTTCGGGCAAGCAGTATCGTTCGTACTGGCGATCTTCCTTTTGGCATCGTATGAATTGTTGATACGTCAAGATCACCGTATACCGTCAAGGCAAGTGTTCTGGGGATAGGGGTCGCAGTCATGACAAGACTATCAAGAAGTCTCCCCTTTGAAGTCAATGTTTCACGTTGCTTAACTCCGAATCTGTGCTGTTCGTCGACCACAACAAGACCAAGGCTTCTGAACTCCACACCCTCCTGAATTAGGGAATGGGTTCCAACCACTACGTCTATCTCTCCCTTTGTCAATCTGGTTCTGATACTCTCCTGATCAGTCTTCTTGAGTGAACCAGTCAACAGTGCGACGTCGATACCTAGCGGTTCAAGATCCTTCTTCAACTTTTCGAAGTGCTGCATTGCCAAGACAGACGTTGGAACCATCAAGGCGCTCTGATATCCAGCTTCATAGTTGTCTGTGATTGCCAGTTCGGCTACAAGTGTCTTTCCAGAGCCCACATCTCCCTGAAGCAACCTGCTCATTGGCGAGGTGGCCCTCATATCATCTCTTATCTCTCTGAAAGCCTTTACCTGATCTTCTGTTAACTCAAAGGGCAGTGACTCTACAAGTCTTTCGGCGAGAATCCCGGCGATTTCCTTAGGTAGGCCTTGGTATTTACACCTTATCTGTCTTCTACGAGAAAGAACTGCTATCTCAAATAAGAAAAACTCTTCATATGCAAGCGTTTCGCGAGCCTTTCTTGCTTCGAACATGCTCTTGGGAAAATGTATCGCAGTGAATGAATGCTTTCTTTCGAGGAGCTGCCTTCTTTCTTTGATCTTCAGAGGGATAAGGTTTTCTAGGGATCTCACAACACCAAGATTGCGCTTGGTTATTTTCCTCATCATTTTCATAGAGATTCCTGAAGTAAGGGAGTAGACGGGCAGAATCTCCCCCGAGACTTCGCCATTCACTTCTTCGATTTCCGGAGAGTTCATCTCCAGAGGACCAAATGGGGTCTTCTTTGCCAATCCGTGAATGAGATACTCTTTGTCTTTCTTGAGCTTTTGTAGAATGTAGTCCTGATTGAACCATTTGAGAAGCAGTTGACCGAAGCCATCGCCTGCGACTGCAGAGATTATCGTGTAGCCTGAAACCTTCTTAACTGAGAAGTTAAGTATTCTCGCCCTTACACTTACCTTGGAATCAGCTGAAAGTGACGAAATCGGGAGAATCACCCTTCGGTCTTCGTAGTCTCTCGGAAAGTAATAGATCAGATCACCAATTGTTTCGATATCCATTCTCTTAAGAATTTTGGATCTTGCTTCACCGACTGAGTAAGCATACTTTATGGGTGTTGAGGGTGACACGGGCCTTCCTAGTAGCGCCTCGATTTCGTCAACAGTTCGCAGAAGGAAAATCCTTCTCAACTTTGCTACCATTTCGAGTCCATTTATTAGTCTCTTTTTCCTTCTATCTTGACTGAGCGCTTCGCTTTTCGAGAAGTAGGAGACGAATTTGGACAAGTATTCGTTGAGTAAGGGAAATCGGGAAAACTCCTCTTTGTTTGTCTGAGATACGATTCGCTTCAGTTCAGAGAAGAGAACTTCATTGTCTCTTCCTGAGAGCGAAGCTTCGAAAAGCATTTCACATTCGTCAAGGACTTGCTCAAAAAGCATTACTTTCTTTCTTTCTCCCCGTAACACGCCAGGCCAAAGACTGCGGGTCCGCTATGGCAGGCTATTGTTGGCCAGATTCTTCCGGCAACAAGTTCAATCTCATTTCTTTGGATGCCTAAATTCTCTTCGATCAACTCGACGGTTTTTTCGGTTGTTTCTTTCGCAATATCCGAGTACTCCTCGCTCCCGTAGATAGAGTACAAAACAACTGATTCTCTCCTTCTCTCGAGAAACTCAAGGACGTTTGAAACCATCTGCTCCTGCAACTTCTTCATACCTCTAAGCTTCGCCACAGGACTAATATATCCTTCTTCATCCACTGAAAGAATCGGCTTGATGTTGAGCAAGGTTCCGGCTAGCCCCTGTGCTTTTCCTATTCTTCCGTTCTTTATCAAGTATTTCAGCGTGGGAACGCTGAATTCCATGAACGTATCTTGAATTATCTCCGGCACTCTCGATATTGCCTCATCGATCTCCAACCCTCGTTCTATTAACTCAATAAGTTTCTTAGCGATCAAATAAGCTCCAATAGAGACTTTTCTGGTATCAACAACTGTGACTTCTAGCCCCTCCACCATTTTGGAGGCCATAACGCAAGTATCATACAGACCCGACATCTTCGATGAGAAATGAATATCAAGTAGCTTCGTGTAACCTTTTGACTTTATGTCATTGTAGTAATCAAGAACCTGTCCGAGTGGCGGTTGAGCTGTGTGAAACTCTCTGGAGCTTTCGACGATATTGTAGAAAACATTCTCCATGAAGTCAAACTCGTCGTTATATTCCTTATCATCAATAATGATTTTCATTCCCATGAAAAAGAGTTTATGCTCCTCAACGAAACTTCTCGTTGGCGCACAACCTGAATCAACGGATACCGCAATCAATTCGTTCACCTTCCTTCGGCGAAAATCTGTTCTTGGTCGTCTCCGTTATCTATTCTCACGCACCATCTACCATCGACAAAATCAGTCTCTAGTGAATAGCCGTTAAGTTCCACAGCAAGTGGTCTGCCATTATCTATGCTGAACTGAAGAAGTCTTTCGGCAGAAACCCTTACTCCCCTCTTTACAGAAGCCTCAAGCATTAACTGCGTGTTTTTGCGATTTGAGTTCACAACACTCAGTGCAAAAAAAGAAGTTATCATACAGATACTCAGAAGTAAGACAGAGAGAACAAGTGTAACAATGTTGCCTCTTCTCATCAATCACCTTTCAAATAACCTACGTAAGGTAGATTTCTGTATACTTCATCATAGTCAAGTCCATATCCAACAATGAACTGATCGCCTATTCTTTCGCCGGTAAAGTCTATCCCAACACCATGATCGTGAATAGTCTTTTCAAAGAGCGAGACCAGTTTCACGTCTGCCGGTTTCTGCTTCCAGATATAGTTTATTATGTATCTCAAAGTTCCTCCGGTGTCAACTATGTCTTCAACAAGAAGAACGTAACGGTCCGTAACAGATTCATCCACCCATGTCTTCACACGAATTCTTCCCGTAGTGGAGACTCCTGAATAACTGGAAACATGAACGAAATTATAGCGCACCTTTAACTCAAGTCTCTTTAGGAGATCGCTATAGAAATGAACTGAGCCCTTCAGAATGCAGACAGCCGTTATCTCTTCAGTAATCGAGGAGTAGTAACTGTTGATTTCTTCTGCAAGTCTACTAACAATTCTCTCAAGGGCCTCTTCTGAGTAAAGAACCGCGATCTTAGCAGGATCAAAGAGCATTTCCTTCACCTCCGGCAGTCATGATAATTATACCATCGCAGAAAGACTATAAAACTATCAATTCTTCTGAAGCATTAAGTGGAAATGCGAGGTTGAGTAGGTTACAATCCTTCTTGTGAAGTTGCACGGATTTCTTGGCTAATCTTTTTGCCTACAGAATGGGGCGATTGTATGGATCAGCATTTTCTGATTAATTACCTCGACGCTTCCGAACATGAGCTTCCTCTAGATTTGCCGACAGTCTTTGGGAGGGAAAGCGAAACATACCTGGAAGTGGGGTTTGGTAGTGGCGAGTTCCTTGTTCAGAAAGCGATTGATAATTCTGCAAAAGATTTCCTGGGAGTTGAGTTGTCTGTAATAAGCACAGAGAAACTTCTTAAATCGCTTAAGAGAGAGCTTGTAGAAAACGTCCGAGTGCTTCTGACGGATGCATCTTTCTGTTTAAATAACGTAATTCCTAAGGATTCACTGTCCGGTGTTTATATGAATTTCCCCTGTCCGTGGCCAAAGAAAAGACATTCAAATCGGCGGCTGAACGACCCCAATTTCGTTTTGAAGATTGGGCGGGTTCTAAAAAAAGGGGGTTTCTTTCAGCTCTACTCCGATTCGAAGGAATTCATCTCTGAGATGAGCTCAAGCGTAGACCTAACTGGTCTCTTCGATTCGGTCACAGTCGAAATAAATCCAACGGCCGGAGTGGGAACTAGATACGAGAGAAAATGGCTGGCTATGCAGAGGGAGATATTCAGACTCATCTGTAGAAGAAACAGCAAAGCAGTGAACTGTGAAGAGGATGTGGTTAACTTGTCGCATTTGTGGGTGAAGAACATCGACAAGTCCCAGCTTAATAGAGTTGCAGGGCGGTCGTTTTCTAGTGATGAGATGTTTGTCAAGTTCATGGGGGTCTACAGAAAGCTTGATAATGAGGTCTTTCTAATTGAGACTCTTTCGGTTGACAGAGGCTATTCTCAAAGATTCTATATAAGTCTTTCCAAAAGGGAAGAAGTTTGGCTGATTCAACTAGATAGTCAAGCGAAACCTTTTAGGACCAGAGCGGTAAAATTCGCCTTTAGAATGCTCTCTCGGATACTTGGTGACGAAAGTCGAGCTTAATAGTGAGGCGCATTTTTGGGAAGTTCTGCTTTTCTTAATAGAGTAGGAAGCGCTTTCATTGAACGGGGCAAATCATAGTTATGGCGGGGCGCAGAAGCGCCCCGCCCGATTAAGATAGTTAGAGCTTCTTGAATAGCAAAGAAGCGTTATGGCCTCCAAAGCCAAATGAGTTTTTTAGGGCGTAGTTGATTTTCCTATCAACTCCTGAATTTGGTGTGTAGTTCAGATTGCATTCAGGATCGGGGATAGAGTAATTAATCGTTGGTGGAACGAAAGAGTTCTGAATTGCAAGAAGAGTTGCTACAGATTCAATTGCTCCTGCGGCTCCCAGGGCATGTCCGACCATTGACTTTGTGGAACTTATGTTGAGCCCATCACTACTCCCAAATAGACGCTTTATGGCTCGTGTCTCCGTCAAGTCGTTTAAGGGCGTAGAAGTGCCGTGAGCGTTAATATAGTCAACTTCTGATGGGTCAACTTCGGCTTCTTCAAGAGCCATTTTCATAGCTCTGTAAGCTCCATCACCAGATTCCTCGGGTGAAGTGATATGAAACGCATCATCGGTTGAACCGTATCCGGCGATTTCCCCGTAGATCTTTGCTCCACGCTTCAAAGCATGCCCGTATTCCTCGATGATCAGTGTTGCGGATCCTTCGGCCATAACAAATCCATCGCGTTCGCGATCAAACGGTCTTGAAGCATTTTCAGGATTTCCGCGTGATAGGGCGGTCATATTCGAGAAGCCGGCAAGAGCAAGGGGCGTGATCGTGGCTTCAGAACCGCCGGTCATCGCGATATCGATTATCCCATTTCTTATAAGCCTCGTTGCTTCACCAATCGCATTTGTGCCAGAAGCGCAAGCTGTGGACACAGTGAAGTTTGTACCCTTGAACTTGAAACGTACGGCGAGAAGTCCTGGTGCCATATTCGCGATAGTCATGGGAATCAGGAAAGGGCTGATTCTCGAGGGGCCTTTTTCCAACAAGACGGAGTGCTGGTCCTCAATGACATCCATTCCGCCTAGACCTACACCATAGACCACCCCAGCCCTTTCGGGATTAGGAATCTTTCCGTCCAGACCGGAATCATCATACGCCTGGCAAGCACTAGCAACAGCCATCTGAACAAATCTTGCGTTTCTTTTTGCTTCTTTTTTGCCCATAAATGCAACAGGATCGAAGTCTTTTACCTGACCAGCAACCTTTGATCCAAACTGAGTGACATCAAAAGTGTCAATCCAGTCAATACCAGATCTACCAGATTTCAGCGACTCCCAAAACTCCGATAGGTTCTTTCCTATTGAACAAATTACACCCATTCCAGTTATTACGACTCTTCTCATCCTATCTCTCTTCCAGTTTGATTATGAATTTCACAACGTCATCGATGGTCTTGAAGCTTGCGGTCTGACTGTCGCTGATCTGGATATCGAATTTGTCTTCAAGTTCCATTACAAGATCTACCAAGTCAAGAGAGTCAGCTCCAAGATCTTCTATGAATCTTGAACTTCCGACGATTTCTCCAGCTTCAATACTCAGATTCTCTGCTACGATCGAAATCACTCTTTCCTGTACAGTAGACGTCTTTTCCATTGAACTCACCTCTCATTTCAAAGTATTTTAGTTAACGATTTCCTGGAATTCTCTTATTACTTCAAGGCTTTCGCAATCTGTTGTGCTAATCGAAACGTTTCTATCAATCTTCTTCATAAATCCGCTAAGAACCTTTCCGGGTCCTACTTCAATGAATCTGTCCGAGCCAAGTTGTATCATTCTTCTTATTGATTGTTCCCATTTAACTGGCTTATATGCCTGGGAGATTATGAGTTCTTTGATTTCCTCTGGATCTTCGGGGAAGAAGTCGCCAGTGACGTTTGAGATCACGGGGATTTTAGGAGGACTCACCTTGACGTCCTTCAGAAAGTCCCGCAAGACATCGCCTACTGGCTGTAAGAATCGACTGTGAAAAGGTGCGCTGACGGAAAGCTCAACGCACTTTCTAGCACCTGCTTCCAGTGCCATTGAAGTTACCAAACGCACTTTTTCTGTAGTTCCCGAAACCACAACCTGGCCTGGACAGTTGTAATTGGCAACGATAACTTCTTCTTCAGAAGAGATTTCCAGGCAGATTTTCTCTACGGCCTCATTGGGTAAACCTATGATTGCCGCCATTATTCCTTCACCGGGTGGAATTGCTTCTTGCATCGCTATTCCCCTCAACCTGACAAGTCGAAGAGCATCAGCGTACTCAAGTGATCCCGCAACAGTAAGCGCACTGAATTCTCCAAGAGATAGACCCGCTACAATATCGGGTTTAGCACCCCTTTCCGAGAGGAAATCCGAAAGAGCGATGCTGACAGAGAGAATAGCCGGCTGAGCATTCTGTGTAAGAGTCAACTCACTTTCCGGACCTTCAAGCATCAATCTTAACATATCAAATCCAAGCATTCGGCCCGAGAGCCCAATGAATTCTCGTATTATGGCGCTTTCCTCGAACAGTGTCTTTCCCATTCCAACGTACTGACTCCCCTGACCGGGAAATATCCATGCTACCATCTCTTGATCCCTCCCAAAACTTCGATGACCTCTTCGGCTTCCCCGATGATTTCTTCCAACAACTCACTTACGCTTTTGATGTCTCTGATCAATCCACTAGATTGACCGGCCATGAGCGAGCCAAAATTGAGATCACCTTCTCTTGCGGCTCTTTTAAGGCCGCCAATCGCCACTCTTTCAATTGCCTCGACTCCGTTACCTTGTCTTTCAAGTTCTTCAATCTTCCTAGTCAATTTATTTCGGAAGGCTCTGACAGGATGTCCGGTTGAGATCCCTGTAACGACTGTATCAAGCTCGTTTGATGAAAGAACTCTTTCTTTGTAATTATGGTGTGCCGAACACTCCGTCGTGCAAATGAACCTTGTTCCCATCTGGATTCCGCTTGCCCCTAGAGCAAGAGCTGCTACGAGCCCTCTTCCATCAGCGATTCCGCCGGCAGCAATAACAGGGATCTTTACTACGGATGCAACGGCCGCCACCAGAACCATTGTTGTCACCTTTCCGATATGGCCACCGGCTTCCATTCCTTCGGCAATTACTGCGTCAGCACCTTGTTTTTCGAGCCTTCGTGCAAGTGCCGTTGAAGCAACAACCGGGATTACTTTAGTCCCAGAAGACTTGAGCCTTTCAATAATGCGTGATGGGCTTCCTGCACCTGTCGTTACCACTGGTACCTTCTCTCGGCAGACAACTTCTATTTGATCTTCGATGTTCTGAGAGAGAAGCATAATATTTACGCCAAAAGGTTTTGATGTGATCTCTTTTGTTCTTCGGATTTCAGTCTGTAACTCTTCCGCCGAAAGGCTTCCGCCAGCAATAATCCCTAACCCGCCAGCATTTGAAACAGCCCCTGCCAAGCCGTTGTCTGAAATCCAGGCCATTCCTCCCTGGAATATTGGATACTTTATTCCTAATAGTTCAGTTAGTGTTCTTCTTTGTCTCGTCAATGTCGTTCCTCCTGGCACGGAAATGCTGATAAAGAGTCAGCAACACTATACCAGGGCCCAAGGAGACCAATAAAGTATGGATTTCGGACGCTTTGCGGTCTTATTGACCGGAAACGCTACAGGAGGAGAGCTTTGAAAGACAAGGAGTATGTTCAAGAGAGAATTCCTCACAGAGACCCTTTTCTGTTAGTGGACGGTGTAACATCTATTGGAGAAACGGAGGCTAAAGCTTACAGAGATATCCTTGAAGATGATCCCGTTTTCAGAGGCCACTTTCCCGGGTGCCCAATCTACCCGGGAGTACTAATAATTGAGGGTCTAGCACAAACGGCGGGAATTCTTCTTCTAAAGCCTGGGACAACCCCTTTGTTCGTAGGAATAGAAAAAGCACGGTTCAAGACCATAGTTAAACCTCCATGCAGACTTGAATACTCAATCAGACTGATTGGAAGAAAGATGAATCTTGCCAAAATAGATGCTACAGCTTTTGTAGATGGCAAACTTTCTGTCAAGGCAGTTCTACTTGTCACTTCGCTATAACAATGATTTTGGAAAGAAAAAACCCCTGTGCTATAATTTAGGCGTTGATCCTGCACAGGGGACTAAAGGGGGTAAGCCGTCACCTTCGAAGGGTGACGGCATTTCCATTTTAGAACTGGAAAGAAGCAACGAATCTTACGCCGCTTCTATAGACGAAGAAAGCCACGTAATCTCCCTCTCTTATGCTATCAACAGCTTCTTCAAAAGCACTTACATTATCAATAGCCACCTGATTTCCATTTATGCTTAAACGGGTTATTATGTCGTCTTTCCCTATGCCCAGCCTGTATACTATTCCTTCTGTGCTTACACTCCTAACGATTATCCCTCTGAACTCTTGAGAAAGGCCGAGACGCTCTCTGTCTTCAGGAGTTATCTCGGAAACCGAGAGGCCTAAAGAGCTCTCGAAAGCTTTTGGCTCTTCACTCTCTTCCTGTGAAGAAGTACTTTCTTGAGAAAGGGTCCCAAGGACTGCAGTTACAACAATCCTCTCTCCGAACCTGTCGATCGTGATTCTAACTTGAGAACCAGCAGGGTAGTTGAGTACAGCTGCTCTAAGCTCAGAGGAGTTTGAGATCTCAAGATTTTCGAATCCGACTATTACGTCTTGTGGCCTAATTCCCGCCTTGTCAGCAGCTGAGTCAGGTACGACATCGGTTATTAAGGCGCCTTTATCAACTTTGAGACCCAACGATCGAGAGATTGCCTCAGTGACGGAGTCCATGTACACTCCCAGATAAGCCCTCTGAACCGATCCCGTTTCGATTATCGAATCAACGAATCTCATAGCAACGTTGATCGGTATTGCGAAGCCAAGAGAAGTCCCAACGTCGGGAGATATAATGGCTGTGTTGATTCCGATAACCTGACCATAAATGTTGAGGAGTGGACCTCCACTATTACCGGGGTTGATTGCTGCATCAGTCTGGATAAGATTCGAATAGACTCCGTTACCGTCGGGTTTCGGTAGCTGCCTGCCGACAGCGCTGATCACGCCGAGGGTAACTGTGTGTTTTAGACCAAAAGGATTGCCTATCGCAATTGCCCATTCGCCTATCCTAAGAGAGTCGGAGTCACCGACTTCAACAATGGGAAGATCGGCACCGTCCGGTTCGATCTTTATCACGGCAATGTCTAGTTCGGCGTCTCCTCCAATATACTTTGCCGGATAGACGTTGCCGTCGAGAAGAGATACCGATATCTTGTCTGCTCCAGCGACAACATGTTCGTTAGTGAAAATATAGCCATCTTTACTGAAGATGAACCCGGACCCAACGCCGGTCACCTTCTGATCGGGAATTTCACCAAAAAAACGCCTGAAGAATTCCTCGAAACCGTAAGGATCTCTGATGGAATATTTCCTTGTCGCCTCAACGTCTACTTTGACAACTGCTGGTCCTGCTGCTTCAACTACGTTAATAACTGGGCTCTCGTAGCCTTCATTAACCAGGGCCAGAGAAGCCACTGATAACATAACTACAACAAGTACTACAGAAACCTTCTTCATAACTCTGACCTCCTTCTTCGAGTTGGCTACTCCGGTATCAATTTGACTGAAAATTTTTGTCCATTGTTCAAGGAATTGGTTGGTGATATACTGTTATAGTTCATTTTCGAGAGGTGACTCGAAATGCAGTGGTTGTTCGTTCTAGTTGTTTTTGTTCTGGCTTACATTCTCATAATATCTGGTAAATTCAATAGATCTACCGTTGCGTTTGCAGCAGGTATAATCATACTTCTTTCTAAAGTAATACCTAACTTCGATATGAAGGAAATTGGTTTTCTTGTAGACTTCAATACGATAGGCATTCTTATCGGAATGATGATAGTGGTCGGCACTCTTAGGACAACAGGGTTCTTCGAGTTTGTGGCTGTTCATGTTGTGAGGATTTCGAAGGGAAATGTTAGAGCATTATTAGTCTTCTTTATGGTTACAATTGCGCTTTTCTCTGCCTTTCTAGACAACGTCACTACTATACTTCTCTTTGCCCCGATAATATTTCTTGTTGCGGATTCTCTGGAAGTCTCCCCCAGAAACTTCCTGCTTGCGGGTGTCCTCGCCGCAAACGTTGGAGGAACGGCAACGCTGATTGGAGATCCGCCCAATATCCTTGTCGGTTCAGCGAGTGGATTCGGATTTATGGATTTCATAAGGATAGATGGCCCTATTACTCTCATTGCACTGCTAATTACTGTCGTCTTTCTTGACAGAAGGGTTTTCAAGAGTTATAGATTGATGGGAGACAAACTTCAGCGGCTTGCAAGTATGGATCCCAACAAGGCTATAGTCTCAAAATCCTCACTGTACAAGTCGCTGACCGTGTTTTTTGGAATAATAGCAGGATTCCTTCTGCACGACTTGATAGGAGTTGAGCCATCTTTGATTGCCCTCGGCGGTGCTGCTGCTGCGATGATCCTTAGCGGTAAGAGTTTTTCAAGTCTGTCTGAGGATATCGAATGGGACACGATCTTTTTCTTCATGGGGTTGTTTGTGCTTGCGTCGGCACTCCAACAAGTAGGTATTACGTCATCTATTTCCGATCTACTTGGTTCTCTTTCGGGCAACAGGATCATTCTCTTTCTAACACTTTACTGGTTATCTGCACTCATGAGCGGTTTTATCGGTGCGGTGCCGGCTGTAACATTTATGATTCCCGTTATTGAGGGGATGACTGCAAAATACGGAGTTCCCATGGATGTTTGGTGGGTGATATCGATCTCAGCGTGTTTTGGGGGGAGTTTCTCAATTGCGGGCGCCGCAGCCAATATGGTTGGTGTCGGACTGATAGAAAAGCATTCAAGGGAAAAGCTGAGTTATTCGGATTTCTTGAAGTTTTCAATGCCGTTGACGATCATGACCCTTGCTGCCGGTACTGCGTATATCCTTGTGAGGTTTTCCTTCTAGGGTTCGTCTTTCAGTTAAAACCTCTTTTTGTGCTTTTCTAGAACCTGAGGACTTTTCTACAAAGATTGAGTCGCCATTTTCTGAAGTCATCTCAGTGTAATACATAGCCGTGGAGAGTGTCGAAGGTGAAGGAGTGAAAATCTGGACTTGCTCAGGATTATAGCGCATTTTCTCTCGAATAAATCTCTTTAGTTCTTCCATGTCCCGAATCGTGCACCCTGGGTGGGCCGCGATGAAGTAACCAACAACGAAGTTTTTTCTGTCTGATAGCCGATCAACTTCTTCAAGAAAGCTAGTCAGCATCTTATTCGAGGGTTTGCACATGTGTTCAAGCACATGATCGACTGTGTGCTCTGGAGCTATCTTCAGCTGCCCCGAGACGTGGTTTTTCATTAGTTCCTTCAGAAATTCCTTCCCGTATCTTTTATCACCTAGAATGAGATCATATCTGATGCCCGAGGAGACGAATACATGTTTTACTCCAGGAATTTCTCTCGCTCTTTTTAGAAGAGACAAATATCTTGAATGATCAGGTTCCAAAGAGCCGCATACCTCCGGGAAGAGGCATCTCTTGGTTCGGCAGGCTCCAGCCTTCAGCTTAACCAAACACTCGTAGCCGTACATGTTCGCCGTTGGTCCACCTATGTCAGTTACGGTTCCTCTGAAATTACCATCTCTTGTGAGAGAAACGACTTCGTCAAGAATAGATGTCTCACTTCTTGAGACTACTGTCCTTCCCTGATGAAGGGCAATTGCGCAGAAATTGCACTGACCATAGCAACCTCTATGGCTCGTCACTGAATAGCGTACCGTATCAACAGCTTTAACTCTACCTTTGGAGAGAGATACAGGATGCACGGTACGAGTGAAAGGAAGAGAGTAGAATGAGTCCAGCTCCTCTTGAATAACAACTGGCGGTTTGTTCTGAACAACATATCTGTTATCCTGGAGCTGGTAAAGCCGATTCCCTCTTGCGGCATCGGTCTCTTCGTGGATCATTCTGGTGAGCTTGAAGTAATCCTTCTTGTTGCGGACTACAGACTCATGTGATGGGAGTTCCACTCCATCCGGTTTTGCGCTTGACCAGAAAGCTGTACCCTCTACATTGTGAGACACTCTTCCTTGATTAGCAATCTCTCTGGCAATTTCCACAATCGGTTTTTCTCCCATTCCATAAACAAGCAAATCGGCTTTGGAATCAAGGAGAATCGACTTCTTTATTCTGTCGCTCCACCAATCAAAATGAGAGAATCTTCTCAGACTAGCTTCTATGCCTCCAATAACTACAATTGTGTCTTTAAATGCCTGCCTAATTAGGTTAGCATAGACCGTCACTGCCCTATCGGGTCTCTTTCCCCCGATCCCTCCTGGTGTGTAATCATCGCTCTTTCTCTTCTTCCCGGTTGAAGTATAGTTTGCAACCATCGAATCGGCATTCCCAGAGGTCACACCAAAGAAGAGTCTTGGTCTTCCCAGCGCTCTGATCTCTGTGGTTGTTCTCCAGTCGGGTTGTGAGATAACACCAATTCTCCACCCATCAGATTCAAGGACCCTGGCTATCATTGCAGTTCCAAAGGAAGGATGATCAACAAAAGCATCCCCCGTTACAAGGATCACATCGAGAACGTTCCAGTTTCTTTCTACCATCTCTTCGGTCGTCATTGGTATATTCATAAGGCACTCCAAAAAGAAAAACGGGAAGCGAAACCGTAAGCCGGATTCTGTTACTGTGACCATCTATCTGGGAGCCATGTTACCATAGCCCTCTTGCATCCTACCCGAAAGGGATTTGGTGGGCATCCTCAGACCCTTTCTGCTTGGACTTGCTCCAGACGGGGGTTACCAGGCCTGCCGGTCGCCCGACAGCCGGTGAGCTCTTACCTTCACCTTTCCATCCTTGCCCTAAGGCGGTCTTCTTTTCTATGGCCCTTTCCGGAGATCACTCTCCCTGGGTATTACCCAGCGCCCCTGCCCATGGAGTCCGGACTTTCCTCGGAATTTCCGCGGTCACACGTTTCGCTTCCCGATTAGATTGCCAAGGCCTTAATGCCCTGATATCTACCTTCAATTATCATCTTTCTCTCGATCATATTCAAGAGCTTGATCTTCGACATTCCCCAGTTACCGAAGAGAGTACCTTCGATCGGCGGATCGGAGACGAGTCTGTGGATTATTACGTTTTCGTTCAAATGCTCAAGAAAGAGAATGACTCTCTCCACAAATTGCTCTGCAGTACCTAGGTCCACTTTTCCCTTCTTATACATTCTCGCTAGCTCAGTGCCTTCAACAATGTACAGAGAGTGAATCTTAACTCCTTCGATACCAAGTACTGAGATCAACCTTGCCGCTTCGCAGACATCCTCTTCGGTATCCCAAGGCAGATTGGCTATCACGTGAGTGACTACCTCAATACCTCTCTTTCTCGCTCTCAATGAAGAATCGACAAATTGTGCAAGCGTATGTCCTCTATTAATAGCTTTCAGAGTGTTTGGATTAATGCTCTGAAGACCGAGTTCAAGAATAACGTCAACTTCTTCGGAGAACTCCTCCAGAAGATCCAGTACTTCTTCCGACACAAGATCCGGTCTTGTCGAAATGTCCAGTATTACTACATCTTCAATGAGAGCCTCTCTGTACACTGTTCTCAGTCTTTCAGTTGGTGCGTACGTATTCGAGTTGGCCTGAAAGTATGCCATGAACTTTCCAATTCCCTTTTTTCTAAGAAGAGATATTCTTTGAAAGAGCTGTTCCCTCAAAGAAAGACTGGAGTCAACAGAGAACCCGCTTCCCGAAGGATCGCAGTATATGCAACCTCCAATTCCATTGACTTTATGAGGACATGAAAAACCGGCATCAAGTGGGACTCTATGAACATACTCGCCGTACTTAAGCCTCAGGTGAGTCTTCAGATCTTTGTAGGGCTTATGATTCAACGGATCTCACCAGACTCTTTTCGAACTCTTTGAAGGCATCAACTGCAGAGTTTACCTCCTCTTTGGAACTACCTATGAACAAATACAGCCACTTTCCCGAGAACCACGTCTTCACAAATCCTCCATCGATCTTCCCCGAAAATTCTCCATAGATCCACGGTATCGCACTTACGAGCGCTCTGAATTCATTTGAAATTTCTCTAATCAGCGAATACCAGAGACTTGTGGTCCCTGAAGCGGTCTCGAATTTCGCTATATATATGCTGAGCTCCTTCGTTCCTTTTGCGAATTCTTTATGAAGAAGAAGAGAGTCTTCATTAAGAGTAAAGCCTAATAGTCTGCCTCCAACACTTGTAGTCGTTGAAATGTCCATGTAGCCACTCATAGTGAATCCTGCGAACCTACCAGGTACCAGGTCAACTCTGGAGCTTCCACAGGAAGAAACCAGAATTACCAGAAACAATAGCGCTACGATGAAACGGGATTGTTTGCCTCTCATTTCTTCACCTCCCGGTCGATTAATTCTCTGAAGCGTCTGGCTTTCAAGAAGGGCTTAGGCCAACTCTCCTGTCCCAGCCTCTCTAAATGATCCGAAAAGAGAGTGCCGTCTCTCGGGTCCTTAAGCTCCCTATCAATTTCAAGCAAGGGGACCAGAACGAACTTCCTATTAATTATATCGCTATGAGGAACTGTAAGCTCTACTGTCTGGAGAACCGTTTTTCCGTGAAGCAAGATATCGATATCAATCTCCCTCGGACTCCATCTGAATCTTTGAACTCTGCCAACAGCATTTTCAATGAACTTAATATCTCTTATGAGTAACCTGACATCTCCTGAGTAACGGAACTTGCCGACACAGTTCAGGAAATCATCCTGCTCTGTGTTTCCGTACGGTTGTGTAGTGTATACTGACGAGACCTCTAAAAGGGGCAATCCCAATTCGATGAGCTTTGTGAAAGCTTCCGCGATGTAATTCAGTCTGTTGTCGATATTGCTACCAAATGCGAGAAATAGATCACTCTCCACTCAACTTCCTCCGTAATGACCACGCCGCTTCTTTTAGTCTCTGCACAGTGTCCAACGAGAATCCCTGCTTCCACCAGTGCGGAATGATCGAGTTGTCAAGAAGTAGTGGGTCAATATCTTCAGCAAATGAACCTCT
This sequence comes from Mesotoga sp. B105.6.4, assembly GCF_002896535.1. Taxonomy (NCBI): domain Bacteria; kingdom Thermotogati; phylum Thermotogota; class Thermotogae; order Kosmotogales; family Kosmotogaceae; genus Mesotoga; species Mesotoga sp. B105.6.4. Next base: position 62,573 of record NZ_JWIM01000007.1, read on the forward strand.
TTCAATTAGTTCTTTCCATTGCAGAGTTCCTGGTATAGGCGTGAATTCGTTAAGACTTGGGGACAGGCCTAACTCTTCACAGATTCTCAGTGAGTCCAGTACATCTTCTTCGCTCTGTCCAGGTAGATTCAGCATGATGTAGGCGCTAATCTCCTTGTAGGTGAATCCGGCCTTTGAGAGGTTATCGACGGCTCTGTAGATATCGTTAAGAAAAACTTTCCCCCCTGTGGAAGTTTGCAAGGCTCGATCTGAAGTCTCCAGTCCGATTTTAATCGTCTTGAAGTTATTAGCGTACATCAAATCTGCGGTTTCCCTGTCTACAAATCGCGCGTGCACTCCATTAGGCAGGTGAAACCTTGTTCTTATGCTACGATGTTCGATTTCTTTCATAAGTGTCTTGAAACCGCCACCAACAAGAATCGCGTCATCAAAAAAGACAATGTCTGAGAGATTCGATGATTTAACCAGGTACTCGATATGCTCTGCAGTCTTTGTCGGATCTCTTCTTAAGAAATGGCGCCATAGATAACTACTTGCGCAGTAAACGCATCTGAAAGGGCACCCTAGACTGGTTATTACAACAGCATAATGCGGAGATTCGTAGGCCGAGTAATCGGGACTAAGCTCATCAAACCAATCAGACTGAACAGATTTGTTTATTCCGAGGAATAGCAGAGCCTTCTCTATAGGCTTCATTCCCGTTCCGGGACAGACCAAATCTGCCCCTGCATTCCTTTTTGCGTGTTCCGGAAGCAGCGTTGCGTAGACCCCACCAAGCACAATAGGTATTGACGGCAACTCTTGGCGAACAACCCTTATTGTGTCGCTCACTCCATAATGCCAGTACGTCATCATAGAAGTAACGAAGACACCGTCAACGTGGTCTAGTTGTTGCAGTTTGCTCCTGAATACTTCTTCAGGAAAACCGAACCTCTTGAACCTTCTTGGGATGGAAGCTATACAGTCTGGTTTTGGAACAACGGTTTCCACGAACTTCCCGGTTCCGAAGTATTTTTCACCTGAACCGGAGGAATATGAGAGAAGGTCCGAATCGTATCGATCAAGACAGTCAACTAAGACCGGTTCAACTCCAAGGGTTTTCAGAGCAGAAGATATGTACAATAACCCCAAAGGCTTTAGCCAGTAATCGTAGGCTGATACATCTTCAATCCAAGGATTGATCAGTAATATTCTTTTCAAATGACTTCACTCGATTGTAATAGGATCTTATTCCCTTCAAGGTTAGATAAGGGTCGTCCATTTCTATGAACCCATCTTCAGTAATGAAGAGACGTGCTTTTCCACCCGTTCCAACGATTTTCGGCTTGACATCAAACTGCTTCTCGATTTCGCTAATAATTCCCTGCAGAGCGAAATACGTTCCGTTTACTATACCGATTCTAAGGTTGTCCTCAGTACTCGTTCCGAAGTAGTGGTCTTCAAAGAAGAGCTCGACTTCCGGCAGCTTTGCAGTCCTGGAGAAGAGAGCAGACATCGCCGTTTCAGGTCCAGGAAGAATTGCGCCACCTGCAAATGCGCCATCCATAACAATATCTATGGTAATTGCAGTCCCAACATCGACAACGATTACGTTGGCTCCGTAACATTCCTTCGCGCCCATTACGTTTGCCAGTCTATCGGCACCAATTTCCGAAGGGTTGTCTGTTTCCAGATCGACAGAAACAAACCTATCGGCCTTGACAAACATGGCCGGTTCCAACAGATATTTTCTGGCGAAGTAATCAATTGTTGAGTTTAGTCTTGGAACAACGCTTGCCACACAAAGCCCTTTTATACTCGAAAGTGAAGCTTGTTCGTACCTCAAGAGTCCTTCAAGAATGACGAATAGTTCATCTTCCGTCTCGAGCCTCAAAGAAGGAAGCCTCCATACAGCCTCTATTTTGCTCCCACTGTCGAGACCAAAAACGGTCGTCGTGTTTCCCACGTCAGCAAGTAACAGCATTCTATACCTCCTAGCTAGATAGTAACATCTCATTTGGACTCTTTGTACTAGCATTGGTTCTGGCCAATCCTTGCTGTTTCACATTATCTTAATAATTCTCTCCACTTGATAGGCAGATGATGTGATGATATAATCTTTCTGCCAGCGCAGGCTGGAGACTGTAAGTGGGAGCGACTCGCTAGCTCAGCAGGTAGAGCACCTGACTTTTAATCAGGGGGTCGCGGGTTCGAATCCCGCGCGAGTCACCAGCGAGAGTGGCGAAATTGGCAGACGCGCTGGACTTAGGATCCAGTGGGGAGACCTGTGAGGGTTCAAGTCCCTCCTCTCGCACCAGAGAATGATTCTCTTCATGCGGATGTAGCTCAGTGGTAGAGCACCTGCTTGCCAAGCAGGGGGTCGCGGGTTCGAACCCCGTCTTCCGCTCCAGGAAGACGCCTGAAGGCGTCTTCTTTTTTATACGATCTTATCTTTCTGTTCCCGGATATCTATTCGGTCATTGAAAGAGCAGAAAGCGCTTTCTCGTAAGAAAAACTGGAAAGCAAACCTACCTCAATGAGGGTGCTTTGAGCACCACTGGTTTTCTGAATAGCTGTCCGGCTGGGTTACCGTCTTCTTCTCACTCCCATTCGATGGTTGCAGGAGGTTTGTCAGTTATGTCGAAAACGACCCTTCCGACTTCCTTCACCCGAGACGTAATCCTTGAAGAGACTTCTCTAAGAAGGTTATGAGGAAGCGCATGCCAGGAAGCAGTCATGCCTTCATGGCTATCTACGGCTCTAAGTGCAACTACGGAACCATATGATCTCTTGTCACCTTTAACCCCGACGCTTGAAATTGAGAGCAGCACCGCAAAGGACTGCCAGATCCTTTCTATTTCGCCCGATTCTTCAAGCACTTCGAGAAAGATAGAGTCAACTTCCTTTAATATTCTTGCCCTTTCGGCTGTTACTTCGCCGATTATCCTCACCCCTAGGCCGGGTCCAGGAAAGGGTTGTCTGTTAATCAGGGTTTCATCTATGCCGAGAGATCTACCAAGATTCCTTACTTCATCTTTGAAGAGTTCTCTTATTGGCTCGAGGAGCGTCAGTTTCATATTCTCAGGCAGACCACCAACATTGTGGTGACTCTTGATCTTCTCCGCACTTCTGGAGGATGCGCCGGATTCAATGACATCAGAGTAGATCGTTCCCTGCAGAAGAAAGTCTGCACTCAGTTTATTTGCTTCTCTTTCGAAGACCTTGACGAATGTCTCTCCTATCGCTCTCCTCTTGTCCTCGGGATCAACAATCCCTTTTAGTGCAAAGAAAAACTCTTGGGACGCATCAACAGTTATAACGTTCATACCGAGACTCTTCAGAGTTCCTGGGACTTCAAGTTCCTCGTTCTTTCTCATCAAGCCATGATTTACGAAGATTCCGATGAAGTCGTCGCCTATTGCTCTGGTTGTCAATGCTGCAGCTACAGTCGAATCAACCCCTCCAGAAAGCCCGCCAACAACCTTTTTCCCTTCAACGGTTCTTCGGATCTCTCCAATCTTCTCATTCGCGAAATCAGAGATCTTCCAATCCCGAGAAGCTCCGCATATGCCAAGTACAAACTTTTCTATCAACTCCTTTCCATATTGAGTTTGATGAACCTCTGGATGAAATTGAAAGGCCAAGTCTCTACCGTTCGTGAATCCGGCAATCGTTCCATTTCTGCTTCGGGCAATGACTGAACAACTCTCAGGTAGACTGGTTACTTCGTCTCCATGACTCATCCAAACTTCTATCTCACTAGGGATTCCACGAAGATGATTAGTGTCGACAGATATCGCAGTGAGGCCATACTCGCCACGAATTCCGCGTGAGACAAACCCTCCCATTCGTTTTGCCAGCAGGTGCATTCCGTAGCATATTCCGAGGATAGGCACGGAGAGTTCATGTAGTTGTTCAGGGACATCAGCAGAGCCTTCTTCATAGACGCTTTGCGGGCCGCCAGAAAGAACAACGCCTCTTATGCTGTTGTCGAATGTGAAGCAGTCCGGAGTTGTTACGGTGCAAAGAACACCGATTTCTCGTATTCGTCGAGCGAGAAGGAGCGTGTATTGAGATCCGTAGTCAAGAACAATAATCCTGTCCATTTTGCCTCCGAAAGAAAAAACCCCCAGGCGGGGTAGTATTAATGCACGCCGTAGAAAGAAGGTTATGGCCTTCTGTAGAAACTCCCGCGCCGATTCGCGGGATTATACGGGTAAATGGATTCTATCACCTCGGAAAACGCTAGGTACTAAGGATTAGTAAATAAAGAATCACCACCGGCCAAGAAGCCCCACACTCCAGGTTCTCTCGAAACTAATAGATTCGATCTTATTAGTGAGGTTAGTACCAATTCCGGATGTAATAAGCATGTCTCCAACCCTAACCTCGATTCCTCCTCCGACAAGAAAATCCATGTTTCCGAGAAGATCCGCGTTCATCGAGACTCCTGCTCGAGCCGAAAAAAGACTGTTGTATGTATACTGTGTCGAAAGGCCAAAATACTTGATTTCCAATCCCTCTCTTGTTCCCAATTCAAGTCCTATCATGAAAGGGTCAGGAACAAATCGTATTCCTGCCAGAAGATCGATCGAATTTGCGGATGAACCGCTATTCCAAATAGAACTACTGAAGGCTACTACGTAGTCCAGGATCTCGTAAGCCTTTCCAGTAATACCACCCTTGATTGCGACACCGTAGTTTGTTGTTGTTGCGGTGGACATGTTTATTTGTAGATCTACGCCATAGGCAGTTAGGGGCCCAAGTTCGCCAGATATCATGTAGCTGAGAGACCTAATACTTGACGTTTTGCCAATATCCATATAGTACTGAAGCATTCCAGCCATTCCGTCATCGGAGTCCTCAAATAACTGAACGTATAGTCCACGCTCATTTGATGAAGGGGAAGCGGTTGTGGTGAGTTCAACAAAGCTCGATGAAAATGCTGAATTGAGTACTCCATAGAGATCTGATGGACTTCCAAATCCCGAACTATACCCTTTTGCCAGTATGCCATTTCCTCCTGTTTGAAGCGAGAATGGATTCAATGCCGCAGTAACCACACCAAGAGATACGACCACTAAAATCAAGAGCTTCTTCATCTTATCACCCCATACGTTCTTCAGAAGTCTTTGGATTAACTGCTTGAATAAGGCCGGTTTCTAGGCAGTAGTTTTTGAATTCAGCCAGTCTATCTTCAAGTATAGCCTCTCGGATCTTCTTCACGAACTGCATAAGAAAGCTGATGTTATGGTAACTCAACAGAGTCTTTCCAAGTATCTCATCCCTCGTAAAAAGGTGATGAATGTACGCTTTACTGTATGTTGAACAGACTTTGCATTGACAAAATGGATCAACAGGAGATCTGTCCAACTTGTTTCTCGCCGATTTCAGGTTAACTCTTCCCCGCGATGTAAGAGCTGCCCCGTGCCTTCCTAGCCTTGTGGGGAGAACACTGTCGAACATGTCAACGCCGTTTTCGACAGCAACCATTATCAGTTCGGGTGTCCCGACTCCCATTAGATATCTAGGCCGATCCTCCGGTAGAAACTCGACAGAGCTTGAAAGCACCCTCTCGGTAGTCTCAAAATCCTCTCCGACGCTCAACCCGCCTAGTGCAAACCCGTCAAAATCCATGGCGGTTATTTGAGAAGCGCTTTCTTCTCTTAAGTCGTTGAAGAACCCTCCCTGAACTACACCGAAAAAGGACTGCTTACTGTTCCTTCTATGTGCGATCAAAAATCTCTTTGCCCAAGCCGTTGTTCTATTCACGGAATTCCTTACGTATTCCTTTGTTGCACTTGGTTCAGTACACTCATCAAAAGCCATTGCAATGTCTGATCCAACAGCTTCTTGTATCTCCATCGAAAGCTCTGGAGTAACGAAAAGACTCCTCCCATCAAGCGGTGAGCGAAACTTAACTCCTTCATCGCTCACCTTTTTGTCTTTTAGCGAGAAAACCTGGAACCCCCCGCTATCCGTTAGGATTGAATGACCCCAAGACATGAACTTGTGAAGTCCACCGAAATCTCGTAGAATATCGAGCCCCGGGCGCAAGAACAAATGAAAAGCGTTGCCAAGTATTATTCTTGCTTCGAGTTCATGGAGCTGGTCTTGCCATATTCCCTTAACTGTTCCATTGGTCCCAACCGGCATAAACACTGGCGTATCAAACTCTCCGTGAGGAGTACTAATAATGCCGGTTCTTGCCTTTGATTCGGTGCTAGATGCTCTGATGCTCAGCTCAACCATTTCGCTTCCCGATTATCTCGATGATTTTCTCGTAGGAAGCGTTTATCTGTTTTTCCAACTGCTTCATTTCTTCATTTACCCACGAGCCATAATCAGGGTCTTTAAGAGATTTCATGTTTATCATTACGTTGGCTTTAGCTATTTTGTAAACCGCATGAAGAAGGTGAGCGGCACTTTCTGCGTCCGAAAGCACATTTGAGTTCCCCCACTTGGCAAGTCGTTCGACGTTGAAAATGATATTCTTGCAGCGTCTGGCGAGATCAAAAGGCACTTCTATTGCTGTTTTCAAAGCCTGCTGAACCTTCATCTCCCTGCTATTCTTTTCATCATCTGTGGCCTTTGACATCTTATAGGCTGACATCACCTGGTCGAACGCCTGGATATCGCGGTTCATAAGATCACATAGGTAGTTGCTTTCTGACTCAAAGACTTCTAAAGCGGACTCCATATGACCTTCAACATCTTCGTATCCCTTCTTGCCAATGGTCAAGTTCGCAACCATAGACCCTAATGACGCTGCGAGAGCAGCTACGACCGCACCTACTGCTCCGCCTCCTGGAGTTGCAGATTTCTCAGCAACTTTCTTCAAGAAGTCTTTAACTGGTAGTGTGCAGAAATCCATTTTAATAACCCCCCCAATTATCATTTGATTCTCCAGTCACTATCTTTATACCAGAACTTGTACCTATCCTGTTTGCGCCGGCGACTATCATTTTGAGAGCATCTTCTCTTGACTTGACACCTCCGGAGGCCTTTACTCTGCATTTGTCACCGACCACAAATTTCATAAGCGAAACATCTTCTATAGTTGCTCCACCTGAGGAGAAACCGGTAGAAGTCTTCACGAAAGCGGAACCTGCCTCTCTCGAAATAACGCAGCCAGCGATCTTCTCTTCTACGGTCAACAAACAAGTTTCCAAAATCACCTTAACAGGTTTTCCATGAGCCGATTCTACCACTTTAACTATGTCATCAAAAACGGTTTCGTACTCTCCAGCCTTCAGAAGGCCCACGTTGATCACCATGTCAAACTCGTCTGCCCCATTGTCAGAGGCCCATGAAGCTTCGAAAACTTTTGCTTCACTTGACATCTGTCCCAAAGGAAATCCCACAACAACCGTCTTTTTTACATCACTTTCTGCGAGCAACTTAGTTGCCAAAGGAATGTATCCGCTATTCACACAGACACTCCAGAACTCATAACGCATAGCTTCTTCACAAAGCTTTCTTACCATTTCTGGTGTTGCGTCGGCCTTCAGAAGAGTATGGTCGATGAATCTCGAGACATTTAGTTTATCGGGCAGTTCTCTAACAACAGGGGAGTATTCTTCCTTGTATCTCCTGATTTCGTTCCTAACTGATTCTTTAATCATCGCATCACCTTTCCTTCTCTCACTCTTTTTGAAATCTCAAAGCTCCAAATCATTTGAAATTCCCTGCATAGCTCTTAAGGAAAGAGAGAGAAACTCCGGAAGGGAAATTCCAAATTCTGAACAACTTGCCATTTGCTCCCTGCTTGCGCCCTTAGCAAACGACTTCTCCTTGAATCTGTTCAAGAGGAATTCGACATCAATATCGACAAGTTGGGTTCCTTTTCTGATAAGGACGGCAGCTACTATGAACCCTGTCACAGGGTCGGCTGCATAAATGGCTTTCTCAATAAGTGACTCCCTCTCCTTCTTATCACAGTGCGCTAGAATAGCATCTTTCACTTCGTTGGGAAGATCCTTTCCTTCAAGCATCTGCACGGACTTGTTACCGTGTTCATTGAAATTATCCTTTGTGAATTCGTAGTCAAGATCATGGAGAAGCCCTGCCATAGCCCAAACATCTCTATCCTGTTCCAGCTTTTCAGCCAGAGCTTTCATTACCGCCTCAGTAGCAAGTACGTGCTTAATTAGATTCTTTGAATGTATGTTGTTTCTTATAAGAAGCATTGCCTCTTCTCTCGAAATCATTATGCGCCACCTCCGCTGTGAAGACCTTTCCTGCTGCAAAACTATAGTATCTGCCGCTTCCTATTATAACGTGATCCAGCATCTTAATTCCGAGAGTTTCTCCAGCGTTTCTAATCCTAGAGGTAATGCCTTCGTCCTCTTTGCTGGGAGATGGATCACCGGAGGGGTGATTATGGACGAGGATTATTGCTGCGGCAGTTCTGCTGATGGCGGGTTTGTAGACCTCTCTGGGATGAAGAAGGGAAGAATCCAGAATTCCTATGCTCACAGTGTTGAGACCTCTGTAGTTCAGTTTGGTATCTAAAGAAATCACTCTTACTGTCTCCCTATCCATGAAGGCCATATCATGGCAAAGACAGTAGACACCCTCCGGTTCGTCAAGACGTACCCTTGTATTTTCCGACATTTCTCTGAAGATTCTCTGCCCTAGTTCAAGAGAGGCTTTCAGACACACGGCTTTTGCTGTGCCGAGGCCTTTGATATTCATGAGTTCAGATACCTCAGCAGAAAGAAGCGCAGTCAACGAACCATAGTAGTTGAGAAGCTCTTCACTCATCTGAATTACACCTTTGCCTTTGCTTCCTGTTCTCAGCAGAATTGCTATTAGTTCACTATTGGTGAGAGAGCCGGCACCGTATTCTATCAGTTTCTCCCTTGGCATCAATTGGGTGTCCATTTTATTCTACCCCCCGCGAATGAAGCTCCTGCCATAGCCTTCCAACTGGTAATCCCATCACATTGTAAAAGTCTCCTGAGATGCATTTCACGAAGAGTGCGCCGTAATCCTGTATTCCGTATGCGCCGGCTTTGTCCAGAGAGATGCCGCTTTCCGCATACTCTCGCAAAACTCTCTCAGGTACTTCTCTGAAAGTGACTTCGGTCTCTTCAATAAACTCGAAGGCGATCTTCTCGGAAACTACTGACAGTGATGTGTATACTGAGTGAGTTTTTCCTGTAAGGGACGAAAGCATCCTGAACGCCTCATCAACAGAACTTGGTTTTCCAAGCACAAATCCATCTAGCACAACTACTGTATCTGCTCCCACAACTATTGAATCGGGACGTCTGAGATAGACGTTTTGGGCCTTTCTGTGAGATAGCTCCGAAAGCTCAGCTTCGGAGTATCTCTCAGAGAGATTCTCTTCAACTCCTTCGGGAGGGACGATCTCAAAGGGGATTCTTAGTAGCCGAAAGAGCTCTTTTCTTCTGGGAGAAGATGAACCTAATATCAGTCTTGCCAAAGAGTATCACCAATCCTTCGAATGACTTCAAATGCAATATAAGCATTGATTACTGCCGATATCGATCCAAGAAGCAACATGTAAGGGTAAAGAAAAACGATCTCAAAGCTTTTCACAACTATCGTTGAAGCAACCAGCAATTGAGTGAAATTATTGACAGAAGCACCGACAAGGCTGATTCCTATCAAGCCGAATTTCTCTGTTTTGCTAAGTAGCCACATAACTGAGGCCGATGTAGAAGCTCCCGAAATCCCCATCAAGAATCCAGGTGTTGCTAGTCTTCCTGTTAAGAGGCTGCCTATGAAGGTTTTCCCAATAGAAATGGCGATAACGTCTTTGAATGGCATTCCTGATAGAGCTAATAACAAGACAAGATTTGAGAAGCCCCATCTTCCGCCTGGAACTGGCAAAGGAAAAGGTATGAGGGTTTCTAGAAGATAAAGTACAGAACCTATCGCTATTAACATCGATAGTGTGGTTACTCTTCTTGCCTCCATTACTACTCCATCTTCGTGACAGGTGACAAACCCGCGCCGAAATTTTTCTGCGGACAAATTTGCCGGTTGCACAAGGGATTTCACCTAGATATTTTGAAAAAAAGCCTCACTGCGTTATCACATCGATGTCGCTTATGCCTGAAGGAATTCTTATGATTATCTTGTTTGGAACGCATACAATCGGTATATTCGGCTTGTCTATCGCACCCTGTGAAACACATAGTTTTTCTGGGCAATCGGAATCTACAACTGAGATCCTTCCGCCTTCCACTTTGACTAGCATTCCAACATCAAGATAAACTTGTTGGTCTTCCTTAAGGTTCATGGTTCTTATCAGATTCCCATCAAAATAGATCTCAGCTACATGAGAGGAGGTTCCCCTTGGGAACAAAAGAATCACAATCACTGCTAACAGTGACACAACAAGCGCGAAGTCGTATTTTGTGAATAACTTCATCGCTCCTGATAAACTTCAAAACCCGGTGACTTAAAAGTACTCATATCTTCCATTACGAGAAGAACGAGTGCTCCAAATCTCGGCAAGAATGTTACTCCCGGCTCCATACCAATCACAAAGGCGGCAGTTGCATATGCATCTGCAAGCATGGCGCTTCTGCCAATAACGGTTGCGCTAATAACTCCGTTGCGGGATGGGTATCCAGTCTCTGGATCGAGAATGTGGTGGTAACGTACGTTGTCTTCCACAAAAAATCTTTCATAGTCCCCAGAAGTAGCAACTGCACCATCATATAGATAGATATACTCGATAACGTCTTGGACACTCTCCCCTCTCGGATCTCTCACACCGATTATCCACGGCCTGCTTCCGTACTTCGGACCGATTACCCCAATGTCTCCGCCAGCATCAATGAAGCCAGTCGCTCCCTCGTCGAGCGCTTTGATCTTCGCAATAGCCATATCTACTGCGTATCCCTTTGCAATCGCTCCAAGATCCATCATTGCACCGTCCGACAGCGAGACATATCCTGTCTTCTCATCGAACGTGATCCTGGAGAATCCGGTGGAACGTAGAGCGGCTTCGATTTCATCTTCTGAAGGAATTCTTCTCAACGAAGACTCATCGTCAAAACCCCACAGTCTGGTTAGCGAATAAAGTGTAGGATCGAATGCACCGGATGTGTTTCTCGAGATCTCAAGAGCGGACTTAATAAGGAAACTTGTTTCTTTGTCGATGTCATGAAGCTCTCCACTTCTGTTTAGCTCGGCAATTATGCCATTGGTTCGGCTACCGAATTTTTCGTCAATTCGCTTGATCTCGCTTAAGGCGGCTTCTGCCAGAGCAACAGGAGACATTTTCGAGGATGAAACTCTTATGGTAACATAAGTCCCAAGAAGGTATTCGGTTCTGTCGTAGTACTCAACAGGTTTCTGTCGAAAGAAAACGAAAATCAGCAGAACCATCGCAGAGATAAAAAGCAACGCATAGGCTACAGTACGGCTTCTCAGGAGACTACTGGAATCTCTTCCTGGCACTTATTGCACCTTCCTTTTTCATCTATGCCGATTACTGAACTTCGCATTCCCTTCCTCTCAATCAGAAGATTTCCACAGTGAGGGCATGACGTATCGGAGAGACCGGGAAGACTAATGTTCCCAACATAGACATATCTCAAGTATTCTTTTGCAACATCTGCAAGCCTTACCAGCGACTCTGGAGAAGTGGGCGGGATCTCACTCCTGTAGTTAGGATAATATCTGTTTATGTGAAGGGGAATGTCTTTCGAAAGCTCTGAAATCCATTTTGCCTCTTCTCTCATTTCTTCAGTGGAATCATTCTTACCAGGAATTATTAATGTTGTCAATTCCAAATGCGTTCCTACCTTTTTTGCCGTCTCTATTGATCTTAGAACATTTCTCTTCTCTGTGCCAATTTCATTGATGTAGAAGTCATCGTTCCAACCCTTTAAATCGATATTCATTGCTCTAACCGACTGTGAAAGGAGATCCATTGGCTCCTCTTCAATCACACCGTTTGTAACAAGCACACTGTAAATTCCTTCCTTTGCCGCCGCTCTCGAGGTGTCAAGAATGAACTCGAAAGAGACTATTGGTTCATTATACGTGAATGCGATGCCCCTAGACTCCCTTTCAAGGGCTATCTGAATCAGCTGCTGAGGCATCACACGCTTCACTGTTTTCGGTCTCTCTTTGGAGATTTCCCAGTTCTGACAGAAATTGCACTTAAGATTGCACCCCCACGAACCTACCGACAGTATTGTCTCTCCCGGATAGAAATGGTACAGAGGTTTCTTCTCGATTGGATCTATTGCTATCGAAGTAAGCTGACCGTAATTCAGCGAATACAACATTCCGTCAACGTTCTTCCTTACACCACAGAAGCCAACCTGATTTGGCTTAATCACACAACGCATAGGACAGAGTAGGCACTGAAGAGCGTCTTCTTCACCATATTCGTCAAAATACACGGCCGATTTCAAAACAACCACCTCTTATCGTTGTCAGTAATACCTTTCAACCGCGAACCTGAATATCCTGTAGTCCTCGGATTCCCTGATGCCTGCTTTACGTAATGCTATTCTCAACTGTTGCTGAACAGTTTCGACGCCTTCCAGATCGGGTAGAAGGACACCCTTTCTGTTTCCAAGGGTGACAATAACCCCAAACATCTTTGGATTCAGTTCTGCGACAGTTGTCTCTTCAGGTAGTCCCAGAATGTCCACCGTTATATCCAGACAAGGCAATTCGCCCACGCTAATTGGTGAGAACCGAGGATCTCTAGTCGATGCTGAAATCGCATTGTTTATTATCTCAAGAGCCACGTTTTCTTCGGTGGGATATATCGTTCCTATGCACCCTCTAAGCGAGCCGTCACGAGTATGGATTGATACGAAACATCCGGCCCTTCTGGCAGTCAATTCCTCAGAAACCCATTCGGGCACAGGAATTACTGAACGCTGCTGCAAATATTCCTCCAGCGCATATTTTGCAACTCTTACAGGCTCGGAATTTGGCAACACTGTCCCTCAGTCGAAGAAGATCTGAGACAACTTGTAGTATTCAAAAGGCACAAGCTTCTTCGTGGCTATTCCATACTCAAGAGGTATAGAGATAATGTCATTGCCCCTAAGTGCAACCATTCTTCCAAAATCACCTTTCATAACAAGCTCCATTGCATGTACTCCATATCTAGTTCCGAGAATTCGGTCGAAAGCAGTTGGAGTACCTCCTCTCAGAAGATGTCCAAGAACTACTGATCTTGTGTCGTAACCGGTCCTCTCAGAAATGATGTTTGCCATATAATGGGCGATTCCTCCCAGTTTGATATGCCCGAAAGCATCGATCTTACTTTCATCGCCCACAACGTTCTCAAGTTCTGTTGGTTTGAACCCTTCGGCAACAGCAACAATCATATAACCATAGCGATCCATCCTGTTCTTCACATAGTCAAGGATTTCATCTATTGTCATCGGGTATTCGGGAATAAGTATAAGATGAGCCCCAGCAGCCATTCCTGCTTCTAGAGTAACCCATCCTGCTTCGCGCCCCATTAGCTCCACGATGATTATCCTTCCGTGAGACTTCGCGGTTGAATGCAGCCTGTCAATAGCATCTGCTCCAACATTAACAGCCGTCTGATACCCGAAAGTATAATCTGTATTTGCAACGTCGTTGTCAATTGTTTTTGGAACCCCAATCGTTTTGTATCCCATAGAGGAAAGCTTTGCGGCGACACTTAACGTATCGTCTCCACCGATGCCGATAATTACGTCCAGTCCCAACTTCTTAATGTTTTCCTCCATCTTGGTTCTCATATCTTCCGACTTAAAGGGGTTTGTCCTGGATGTTCCGAGAATAGTACCGCCAAGGATGTGAATTCCTTCAACATCGTTATCGGTAAGCTTCATGCTTTCTCCATTGACCAGCCCTTTCCAACCGTGCATCAAGCCGATTATTTCTACGCTTTCTGGAGCAGATTTGACAATTCCTCTAATAACCGCATTCAACCCTGGGCAGTCCCCGCCGCCAGTCAGTATCCCAATTCGCATTACTAACCTCCTGTAAGTTCTAATAATGCTGACGCATAGACTGTATAATTATAACATGAAGTGACGCAATCTTGTCTGACGACAGAGAGGGAAGAGGCTTATGAAGCTAAGTTTGAAAACATTGAGAGAACATGTGACATCTCCGGAATACTCACCAACTACGTTGAGAGGTCTTGCTGCCAAGCTAGAGCTAAGCGATAATGAAAGCAGGGCATTGCTCAAGAAATATCTTCAGCAATTGGTTGATTCATCGGTAATCGTTAAGGATTCCAAGGGAAGATACATCTCTCCTGGTGAGAAAACGGTGGTAGGGACAGTAGAGTTTGCTAGAAGGAACATGGGAGCCTTTATAACTATTGAAGACGGAGAAGATATCTTCATACCGTCGGAGGATACCGGCTTCTCAATTCATGGAGACACTGTCTTCGTAGAGATAACCGGCAGATTCAGAGAGATAAGAAAAGGAAGGATAGTCAAAGTCATAAAACGGAATAAGGAAAAGGTAGTAGGTACCTTCAAGACAAGGGGAATAATGGCCTTCGTAGTAGCCGATGACATCCGAATAAAGAACGACTTCTACATTCCACCAGAAGGATTCAACGGAGCAAAACCAGACGACAAAGTTCTTGTGAGGATTACCAAATATCCGTCACCGGGGAGAAATCCCGAAGGAGTAGTAGAGCGAGTTCTCGGAGATGCGCTAAGTCCAGAGGTAGACCTCTTAACGGTCATATACAAGCAGGGTCTGCCGGAGCCCGGATATTTTCCCGAAGAAGTTAAGACTCAGGCCGCTAAGATGTCAAGGAAGATTAGCTCGAGAGAGATAAAAGAAAGAGAGGATCTCCGGAGTGAACTGGTATTCACAATCGATGGCGATGATGCGATGGACTTCGACGACGCGATTTCTCTTAGAAGGAATTCCGAAGGGAATTATATGTTGGGAATTCACATAGCCGATGTCTCATACTATGTTCGCGAAGGGACGCAGATCGATTCCGAAGCCTATTCAAGAGGAACGTCTGTGTATTTGCTTGATACGGTTATTCCGATGCTCCCATTTGAGTTGTCAAACGATATTTGTTCGCTGAGACCAGAAGAAGACAGGTTGACTCTTTCTCTTTTGATTGAAATAGATCAGAGAGGACGGGTGATTGCCTCCGAGATTAAGAATTCCGTGATCAATTCAAGGAGAAGACTTACTTACTCGGAGGTAAATGGATTTCTTAATGGAGAAGCCTCTGCCGAAACGATGGAAAAGCTTAGGCCTGTTGCCGAGTCTTTGAGATTATCACATGAGTTGGCTCAGAAAATCAGAGATCTCAGAAAGAAGCGGGGCTCGGTCATGGACATTTCTTCGAGAGAAGTCAAGATCATTTTTGATGAAGAAGGCAGAGTAGCAGATATCCTGCCTCAGACCCGCGGGATTTCTGAGTGGATTATTGAAGAGTTTATGATACTGGCCAACGAGACAGTGGCCGAGATTTTCAACAGTAGAGGATTACCATTTGTTTACAGGATTCATGAAGAGCCTGATCCTGAGTCGATGATGCAATTGAAGAACTATCTCGAAGCTCTTGGCATGAAGGTAAAAATCCCTAGAAATGTTCATCCTAAAGCTCTTCAACAGATACTTGAGAAGACAAAGGATCATCCTCTCCACACTTCGATAGAGAGAGTTCTTGTAAGAGGTATGAAGCGAGCGGTATATTCCAGTAGGAATATCGGGCATTTTGGGCTGGCCTCAGAAGCATACACTCACTTCACTTCGCCTATAAGAAGATATCCAGATTTAATTGTGCACAGGCTCCTGAAGAAACTGGTGAATAACTCCGGGAGAGACCTCATTGAGGAATCAAAGGATCTTGAAGAAGTTCTTCCCAAAATTGCTTCTTGGGCTTCTAAGAGAGAGAGAGTTGCGAATGAAGCTGAATGGGATTTGCTAGACATGAAAAAGGTCGAGTATATCGCTAACAGAATCGGTGACACCTTTGACGGCGTTATAACAGGTGTCACGAAGTTTGGGATTTTCGTAGAGCTTACGGAGAAGATGATATCAGGTCTAATCCATATTTCAACTCTAGATGATTATTACGATTTCATAGAAAACCAGAACATTCTAGTTGGAAGGAAGAGTAAGAGGATTTTCAGAATCGGCGATCAGTTGAGAGTTCAAGTTGTAAGGGCAGACAAGACTACAATGGAGATAGATTTCAGCATAGCAAAAGAGAAGGAATCAAGAAACAACAAAAAGAAAACCGTATCATCAAACAAGTCCAGAACGAAGGAACACAACGGGAAGAAGAGAAAAAACTAGTACAGAGGCTCAAATCCTTGGGTGTTCCAGTATTCCTTCATAAGAGACTCATAGAGACTGAGAAGAGCCTGCTTGTGATTTTGTTCCCATTTTGAGAGCGTACTGAATAATCTCTTGATTTCGGCTTTCGAAGATTCCTCTGATTTTTGATTATAGAAGTCTTCGAAGTCTTTCTCTATAAGATAAGCTATTCTAAGCGCGGATAAGTCTCCAGCTAGGGAGTCAGCAGAAATGCCTTTCAGCTCAAGAGCCTCCCTCGAAGAGAATGTGTCCCTATCTTCGATTTCTGTGAAAGAGATTTCATCTCCTCTAGAGACTCCTTCGAACATTGCGGCGATGAAAGATACGTGATCCATTTCCATTTCCGCCAGTTCAGCGAACAATTCCCTAACTTCCGGAACGTGAATTTCCCTGGCTCTTTCTCTATAGAACTTTGCACCCTCTCTCTCTCGGGCCAAAGCATACTTCAATATAGCCAACTCTTCATTTCCCATATTGTGCCTCCTTAAGTTCTATTAAGACATTCACAAGTATTATCTCATTACTTTTCACTTCAACCAAGATATGCTTGATGTTCGGAAAGTCACTCTTATAGTGATCAAACGTGGTATATTTTCTACAAAAGACTCAGAGAAGAGGTGCCACATGGAGATTATTCGCCTCAAGTATGGGGAAAATACTTTTGCAATAACCGAGACATTGCCTTTTTCAATTGCTATTCTTGATCAAATATACGACGGAGACATTTATCTTGCAATTGATGATTTGAAGGGTAGCAAGATAGAAGGAGATCTCATTTGCATAAAGAATCTAGCCAACTTGTTCGATGATATAATCACACCTGAGAATTACGCGCCAATCGAGGTTGAGGAGTTCAAGGAATACCTCAGGGAGACTGACTTGACAATAAAATCATTTCCCAGGGGGACATTCTCTGGTTTTCAGGACAAGGTGCTAGCAATTGCAGATAGAGGCGATTACGAAAGCGCTCAGCAGTTTCTAGATATGCTTTTGGAAGCAAGTGTGGACAAAGCAACCGTTTGCGAGCTCAAAGGAACGGTCTTTCTTGAATCTGGAAACGAAGATGAAGGTATCAACTGGCTGCAGCGAGCCTTGAAGATCGACCCCTCATTAGTTACAGCGTACTCTTTTCTAGGTCAAACCTTTTATAACAGAGGGGAGTTCAATGAGGCTGCGGCATACTGGGAGAAGGAAATCGCTTTGTCGCCAGATCACCTCGTCACATATTTCATGCTCACCGATGCTTACATAAATGCGGGGCGCATGGAGGAAGCCTTGAACGTTCTCAAGAGCCTTTCTGAAAGAGATCCTGACAGCATTCTTACAAAAGTAGAAATGGCAGAGCTTTACGGTAAAATGGGCAATAGCGAAATGAGGAAGAAGATGGAAGAAGAAGTACTTAGCGCAAGACCAGTTTACATAAATGATATGGAGCCTTGGGCAAAGGTACAGTTCAAACACTCGAATTTCGACGTAGTCGAAGAATCTGCGAAGAAGTTTCTGAATGATGACCCCGACAGGCCGGAACTTAAGATGCTTCTTGTGGTTACTTTCATGAAGAAAGGGAAGTGTTCTGAAGCAAAGCGCCTTCTTGAGGGCTTTGAAAGTGAACAGGTATGGTATTACTACGGAAAGAAGGAGCTTTTTGACGAATATCTTACTGAGGAAGAGAGAAGACGGTGTGGAATAATCTAGTTCTGAGAGTTCCTGCATTCTTCGTGTTTGGGCTCATATTCGGGAGCTTCTCCAATGCTCTGATATTCAGGATTCCTTCAAAAGAATACTCTATAGTAAGACCAAGAAGAAGTATCTGCCCTGGCTGCAAACATGAGCTCTCATGGAAAGACAATATTCCATTGATCAGCTATATTCTATTGGGGGGAAGATGTAGGTACTGCGGTAAACCTATTTCTATAAGATACCCCATTGTTGAGCTTCTTACAGCATCCCTCTATGCGATAAATGCTTTGGTTTTCTCTCTTACGATGGCAACGGCCTTGTCTGTTTTGACCACGGGGCTGATTGTCTCTTCTTTCATTGATCTAGATTATTATATGATTCCTGATTCGGGAGTAATCATGGTAGGAATCGGTGCCTTCGCATGGTCAACACTAGAAGGAAGGTTTCCTGAGAACATATTGCACGCTCTTCTTGTCACAGGTGCAATGGTTGCATTCTTTCTTATTGCAAATCTCGTCAGGAAGGACAGTTTTGGCTTCGGAGATGTTGAGTTACTTGCTGCACTTTCGTTGGGAACGGGTATCATTGGATCTCTCTACACGATTATGATAGCTTCTTTCTCTGCTCTCATAGTCTATGCAGTTACAGCTGCAGCAAAAGGAAGGCACTTTGATAGAAAGGCTCAACTTCCGTTTGGCCCATTTATTGCAATCGGAGGCTACTCTACGCTACTCTTTCTGGATTTTATCGAGGCGCTGTACAGAGTATGAGAATTGGGAAGTGGACTGCCAATTTGAGAGTTGCTGCTTCTGGATTTGCAGAGTTTCTGAAGAATGAGGGACTGAACTATTCCATGGGTACTCTTGGAGAGTACTTTGTGGAATTGAAGAATGGCAAGGGTTTCAAGCTTTACACTAACCGGTCAGGTAACATCCGTCTGATTATGCCCTCAAGTTTTCCGGAAGAACTAGCGGAGCGACTGCTGTTTCTTTGGGAAGAATACAATGGAAGAGTCTATGAAGGAACTCATGTCTTTGTTGACGGGAGCTTCAAGGATAACATCGCGGGATACGGAGTGGTAGTAGTTACTGAAGGTCGAATTGAAAAGAAGATGAAGGGGTGTGCCAAGAAAAACCCGGAAATGAGGAATGTAGTGGGCGAGATCGAAGCAGTAATAGAAGGATTGTCCTACTGCCTGAAAAGGAGCTACAAGAAGGCGACTATTCATTACGATTATGAAGGATTGAGAAGCTGGTTAACAGGAGAATGGGAAGCGAAAAACGATCTTACGAGAAGGTATTCAGAACTTGCCCGCGATATGTCGAATAGAATAATAATCGAATGGGAGAAGGTAAAGGCGCATACCGGAAATACATTCAACGAGATTGCGGATAAGCTTGCCAAGGAAGCAGTTGATGAGTG
Organism: Mesotoga sp. B105.6.4; assembly: GCF_002896535.1. Classification (NCBI taxonomy): domain Bacteria; kingdom Thermotogati; phylum Thermotogota; class Thermotogae; order Kosmotogales; family Kosmotogaceae; genus Mesotoga; species Mesotoga sp. B105.6.4. Next base: position 81,965 of record NZ_JWIM01000007.1, read on the forward strand.
TGATTATGATCATCTCACTCGAAGGAAGTGAGTGGCATCTGCAAAGCTATCGAAATCTTCGTTCCAGAGAAGGTTTTTTCGATCTGCTAATACGAGTAGACCTTGAAGACTTGTATGACCTCTCTAGGAATGCGATGATTAGGTGAGCGTTTATTCACTTGCGCTGATACCGATGACCGTGAATCGGGCTTGGTTATTCATATTTTTGTTGGTTTAAGTCTTCTCTGAAACCGTGAGGCAAATTTTTACTCTTGTTTTTGTTTCTTCTATATGGAAGAGCAAAAAACTATGAGAGGGCTGCGTTACGAAGAGCGCTTTTGATAGCATTGACGGTCAACTGAAGAAACTATTATACAAGTCAATCGAGGAGGAACGACTGTGAAAGTGTACATAAGTGCCGATATTGAAGGAACAGCTGGAATTGTTGACTGGGATGAAGCAAAAAAGGGTCACAAAGACTACGAATACTTCAGCAAGCAGATGACGGCTGAAGTGAGGGCGGCGGTTCAAGGGGCGTTGAAGGCAGGAGCCTCGGAAGTTGTTGTGAGAGATGCCCACGGAAGTGCGAGAAACATCGATCCTTCTGCTCTGCCTTCAGAGGTTCGGATTATTAGAGGATGGGCGAGAGATCCTTTGATGATGATGCAGGGCATAAACGAGGGTTTTGGAGCTGCTGTGTTTACTGGATATCATTCGCCTTCCGGGATGGGTATGAACCCTCTTTCTCATACCATGTCTGGAGAAATATACTATCTGAAGATCAACGGTGAGTTGATGAGTGAATTCTTGATTAACGCAATGTCGGCTTCCTACTATGAAGTACCTGTAGTCTTCGTAAGTGGCGACGAAGGAGTCTCAAAGATTGCTGAAGAATCAGTGAAGGGTATAATTACGGTCCCGACCAACAGAGGAAGCGGTTCTTCGGTTGACTCCATTCATCCAGAAAAGGCACTAAAGCTGATTGAGGAAGGTGTATACAATGCAGTTAGGAAACAAGAAGCCGTTCCTCTGGAATTGCCGGCAGAATTTAACGTGGAGATAGCTTATATTGACCATAGAGTGGCTCACAAACTCTCTTTCTTCCCTGGGGTCAGCAGAAGAGATGACAGAACTCTAGCCTTCGAAGAAAAGAACTATTATGAGGTCCTTAGAAAGTTGCTGTTTTTGCTGTAAGTGTTCTCTCTAGCACTACACAGGTTATGACGCGCTAGATTAGCGAATCGATAGACTTGGTCTTTTAAGCCGAACACTTGTCTCTAGTGGATATTCAGGAGGCAATTCGGTTTCCGGCCTGAAACCACATTTAGCGTATATAGACAATGCCTTTCTGTTTCTTCGAGACACATCAAGGACAACCTCAAACCCTGTTTTGTCAAGAGAATCAAGAATCACACGCCCATAACCCATACTTCGGAATTCTCTTTTGACAGAAATCATACCCAGATATCTCTGACAAGCACGAATGCTCATGCTCATAGCTTTCTGTAAGACTCGATACTCTTTGAATAGTCTTAATCCGAAAGGACCAAAAGGAAAATTCCTAAGCTCAGGTTTTTCAGAAACCAATTCATTCATTGTTTCTGGAGAGTAAAGAGCAAATATTGCAACTGGTTCTTCATTAATTGTACAAAGTGTTATGCGGCTGTGGTTTATCGGGCTATTCATTGAAGCAAGACACACAATCCCATCTATAGCTCTTTTCCCAAAAGCCTTTTCGAAGTGAGAGGGATCTGTGTCGTAAATGAGCGGAGCAATGAAATCCGTATCGCTCAGTTCACCCAATCTGAAATGCATCATCGTCTTCACAAGTGAATTCTATACTTCTAAAAGAAGTTCTTCAACTGTATGCTGGCATGGAATTGCATTTGATAAAATTAGTTTGAGCTGGGCGCTTAAGGAGGCTTATGAATACTAGAGAGAGGAAACCAGATGAGAGTTTGAAGATTGCAGAACGTCTGCTTGGCGGATTCCCTGAACCTTCGGCAATTCTTTCCATCAAGGGTAAGATTGTCGTTAAAAACACAAGGTGGGAAGGGCTAGTTGCCGCTTACTACTGTGAAATGAGTTTCATAAGAAATGATGAATTCGATTTTCAAAGCTTTCTTTCTCTGCTGGATGGCCCGGCAACCAGCAGATTCATAGCAGTTATGGACGGTCATGAAGCCAATGAGTACTTCTCGCTAGAAGATGAAGGCCAACGTGGAGGTTTTTCATTGACGATTAGCATCTCTTCTTTGGGTATATCGGAAGAGCTGTCTTACTTGATTTCCATTAGGGATGACAACGAATCCAGTTGTCTTATGAATGCGCTGAAAGATATGGCCTTTTCCGATCCACTCTCGGGATTTGGAAACGAGAGCTCCATGCATTCCTTTCTGACCGAAAGGATTTTTCTTTCGAAACAAGAAGGCTTCTCATTTCATGTGATCTGTATCTTCCTCTCTGGGATAAAAGAAATCACTGCGATGTTTGGAAAGAAGACGGCGGATGGGTTTTTGCACAGATTCAGCCGGAGGCTCGCCAAAGAATCATCTGAAGAAAGGCTCTTCAGAATTATGGAGGATGTTTTCATAATCGCAATTGATTCCGGTGAAAGGTACACTGTTTCTTCTATGGTGTCTTCACTTGTTTCAAGTCTTGAGAGACCTGTTTTCATAGGCGATACAGAGATATTGCCCTCGGTGTTGATAGGAGTCTGTCAGTTCCCAGTAGATGGAGAAAGCTCGGATTCCCTCTTGAGCAATTGCTTTTCAGCCGCGTTTATCGCAAAGAGGAAAAATCTGAAGTGGAGCTTCTATTGTTGATCAGTGGAGATAGAAAACAACCGCATCAAACTCTCCTCTATTGGAACCCACATCGCCATCATTGGAAGCCGAATAACCCGCTACAGCAAATCCATCGCCGCAACTCGCGATCGAAAGACCCACATCTTCCATGTCTCCGCCCAGGAAGGTTTGCCAAAGCAGTCTTCCATTGTTATCAAGCTGCAGAATCCAGAAATCGCTGTGGGTTAACCCGGTCTTTCTCAACGATGAACTCTCATGACTATTCGAACTGACATTCGACTCAGAGAAACCCACCGCCTGAACTCCTCCGGAAGGTGTCAAATAGAAATCCTTTATCACATCGTTGCCGTCACCACCGAATGTTTTTGCCCACAGGACTTCTCCTTCGGTTGAGAGCCTAACAACATAACCATCATAATCTGGACTCTGCCTGTGAGAGAAGGTCCCATTAGTGGAGTTAGTAGAGCCACTGATAAAGATGTCGCCAGAAGGGTCTACCTTCACAGAAGAAGGAGAAACCTCGGTTTCTCCTGCCAGCACGCGTGACCAAATCAGGTTTCCTTCTCTTGAAACCTTCAGGACAAGAGTTGATGAGAATTCTATAGTGATTCCATTAACTGTCAGTTTACTCCCTGAATTTCCCTCTGCGTCTCCGTCATCTGATGTGGTCTCTGCAACAATAACAATGTCACCGTTAGGATCAAGATCAAAAGCTACTGCCCTATCGAAAGAGCTGCCACCAAACGATTTCTGCCAAACCTCTTTTCCAAAGTTATCTAGCTTCAAGAGCACCACATCGCTTTTGATACCATCAAGTGAAGACTTAGTTCCCAAAAGAAAGTATCCATCTTCAGACTCTATCACCGAAGCAGCTTCACATAATGGCCCGTGGATCTGGAACCTCCAACTCTCATTGGCAAATCTGTCAAGTTTGATCGCAATTAGAGTAGATGATTCTCCGATCTTCATTCCCGATGATGCATGCACTCTACCTGAAACAAGAAACCCACCGTCAGAAGTAGCGATTACATCACCGAACTCAGTCCAACCTAGATCGAATCTCTTCTGCCAGGCAAGGTACCCATTTCCATCTAGTCGCACAATCCACCCATCTCTTGAAGGGCTGCCGGGTGTTGCATTAGTTTGTGTGAAACTTTCCGATGATCCTGCTAGAATCAAACTTCCATCAGATAATGACCTCACCCTTGTGAAGATATCCCTTGATTCGCTACCCATAATCCTTTTCCACAATAAGCCGGGTATTGTCTTTGTTGAGAATGACCAGATAGGACTCTTTACTGAACCGCCCTTTCCGTCATCTGCGACAACCTGCCAGAAATACCTCACCCCGTCTTCAAGAGGGGGTAGCGAATAGTGGTTCTCCGTTATGTTCTCGACCAGTTTTTCCAGCTCCGCACTCCCAAAAAACAGATCGTACGACAGAGGGTCTCCGTCCGGGTCAGCACATTTCCACGAAAGAACGAGATCACTGAAAAAGTCTTCGATCCCATCTTCAGGAAAAGGGGAAAAAGGCTCTAGAGGCCATTGATTTTTGTCCATAATGATTATGCTGAAGGTTTCACAGTGCCACTGTTTCAACTCATCTATCGCTTTAATGGTTACTCTATGCGCTGAAGGGGCTTCGGTAAATGTAGCAGTGTAACTGTATTTGTAATCCTTTATGAAACCTACTCCACTCACCAACTCGTATTTCACATTGCCGGACTCTGAAATAGTGACCTCTCTCAAGTCGATTTCGAGGGTTTCGCCTTCAAGAAGCTTCTTGTTATCTATTCTTAGTAATGGTGGTTGAAGCGAGTTCTCTATTAAGACTTCAATCGGAATGACTGCCGTTAAGGTATCCGATTGAACAACGATTTCAACATTATCTTTGGGGAGGTTGAGTTGCCTTGAATCAATCAAAAGCAAATCGTCAACTATTTTACCGTTTCCGCCAACCACCGAAAAAGAGAGGCTATTTCCGTTACTTTTCACGAGATCTGTAAGTGAAAGCGAAAGCTGTTCTCCGAACTTGATCCTGATTGCTTCAGTCTGAAGCAACTCGAAATCTTGTGTCTGTCGTCTCAGCAGCCCGAGACCAAGAACGGCTGCCAGGGCAGCAGAGCTTACCAAAATTATGAAAAGCATCCTTTTCATGTCAAAGTCTTACCTTACGTCTCTTCTTCTTTGAGGAGTGTGTAATCTTGAGAAGGAAACCCATGGTTATTGCCAAAATTGGGATTAACCAAGCCCAGGATGTAATCGAAGCTTTCTTATCCTCAGGAGGAGCCATAAGCGTGAAACTCGCTTGAGTAGAGTTCCCTTCAACGTCATTAACAGTAACAATGTATTCTCCGTATCCATTTACAATAATATACATTTCCCTTTCTCTTTCGTTTACCGGGTAAGCCTTTCCAGAAACGACAACCTCTTTCACATTTACGTCATCTCTGACCGTGAAAGTCAGTATTCTTTCATTGTCGGAAGCGGCAAACTGGACTGGATCGCCATAAATATCAGGATACCCTGTTGAAACTGGATTCACAGAGAGGTACATCTTCTCTAGCCATCCGTAACCTGTAACAAAGTAGCAACTCTCGCCTTCTTCAGTTGCCTGCACCTCTTGGCCCTGTCTGAGGCTCTCATGATCCTCGGAAACCCAGAATCTTCTCGGTTCTGCTTCAATAGCAAAGGTTGCGGCACTCTTGTTCCCTTCACAGTCAAAAGCATAAACGGTATAAACACCCGTTCCTTGAACTTCAGTCTTTATTTCTTCTGAAGCAGAATTGACTTCGAGTGTTGAGACTGTGAGATCTGGTGAGACGATTTCGACGGTAGTTACGGTAGCGTTATCCGAAACGGAAAACTCAAGATACTTGGTTTCCCCTAGCGAGACTCTCTGCACTCCTTCACCTTCTATTAGGGGAGGTTCAACGTCCGGAGCTGATCTGGAGAATGAGTCCTTGTCGAGCCACTCGCCGTTCACTAGGAAGGCTGTCTCTCTTGAATCATCTATGATAACCCTGTCACCCCTTTGATAAACTCCGATATCTTTGACAACGTACATTACTATCTCTTCAAAGCGCACCGTAAGAGTTCTTTCGTCGTAGAGCCCCGAACTATCGTAAGCTCTTATAATATAGTCACCGGCGCCATCTGGCTCAAAGACAACTTCCCTGTCCGCTCCAATTGCGACTTGCTCTCCATTTACTGTCACTTGCGTCACGGATTGAGAGACAGAAAAACCGACAAAGGCTTCCTCTATGGTGATGTTCTGAATCGAAGGGCCGTAAATCTTTGGCAATTTGTCAAGTTGGAGAAGAAGCGAGTTGATCTGCTTTGCTACTTCCGATGGTTTTGCTCCTTCATTTGTGCTTACTCGATCAAGTGCCTTTGAAGAAGAAACCCAATTTCCAAGAGCATTGTAAGAGAAATACTCTCCGTCTCCAAAGCCTATAAGAGTCCCTATTGCTGAGCCTTTTTCGATATCCCATATCTTAATAGTCCCGTCTGTGGAAGAAGAATATAGGGCATAACCATCACTCGACAGAACAATCTCCGTTACGTCCCAGTTATGACCCGTAATCATATTTACCAGGCTGAGTGACGGAAGAGAAAGAAGTTTTATCGTTCTGTCACAAGAAGCCGTGTAGACCACAGCATCTTCGACTAGTATCTTCGTGACTCGCGCGTTGTGGGCTCTTGAAGTCTTAAGTGGAGACCACGTTTTTACATCGTAGGATTTCAAGTGACCGGCTTCGGAGCCCAGAATTAGAATCGTCCTCCCCCGATCCATGGAGACGGCAGTGAGAGATCCAACCTCGGCTCTGATAACCTTTACTTGTTGACCTGTTGAAGTATCCCAGATTCTTAGGGTCCCATCCTCTGAAGCGGAGTAAAGACGATTCTGTTCGGGCCAATCGACTATCGAGTGCACCGGTCCAGAGTGGCCTCTTAGAGTCCTTATGAAAGAGAGAGAAGAAAGCGACCAAACTTTCACCGTTGCATCAGAACTGCATGAATATAGTGTTTTACTATCATCTGTTACTATCAAGTCATTCACAGCACTTGTATGACTGCTAAGGACTTTGATCTTATTGCCAGTCTTGAGATCCCATACGATGATCATTCCATCATCATAACCGGCAATTCCCATCTTTCCGTCAGGCGAAACGGCTACTGAAGTAACCCAAGCGCTGTTCAGTAAGAGGTTGTTTAGGAGCCTTCCATCTAGAAGACTCCAAACTTTGACCGTATTATCGATATAACCCGAAACCAACTTCTCTCCGTCGGAACTGACAGCAACTGAAGTAACACTGAATGCCTTGCCATCAGGCAAGTAGTCTATACCAACCGCAATGAGAGAACAAAGCAAAATAACAAAGAGTGTAACTTTTCTCAAATCTATCACCCTGACTGGAGTTCTCAAACAATTCTACCATTCATGACCGATAAGAAACAGCTTGGACTATTCTTCAAGAAATCTCTGAATCTCTAATCGATGGCCGTCCGGATCGCTTGTGAAGAAGTGATAGATATTGAACTCCTCATTAACTATCGGGTCGGTGCAAACTACTCCAGCACTGATCAATTTCCTGTGAAATTCATCAACATTTTCGGTCAATAACGTTATTATCGGATCGCCTTTTCTGGAACGATCATGAAGATGATTGCAGAACCCGAGCATGCCGCCTCCCGGGGTTGAAAAGATCAAGCATTTCCCCTGATCTTTAAACAAGTCCAGACCGATTAGGTCTTTATAGAATGTTCTCGCAGAGCCGAGATTACTTGTTCCAAAGAAGACTATGGAGTTTATCACCTTCAAGAACTATCCCTCCCTTTTAAAGTAAAGGCCCGATCTTTGATCGGACCCTTCCGGTTGATCTTTCATACATTATCGGGTGCTATGAGGAGAAGTCGCACTTAAAAGGGTGTTGGTGTGCTTTGCTCTGGCGTTGCCGTCTTTCACGTAACAGTACAATCTTTCATCTCGGCTTTTCAACTTTGAGACCTTTCGATGAGACAAGTAGTTCAGGAAATATGTATATTTTCAGTTGCGGAATAGTTGCAAATGCTTTACCGGCATCGATTTCTCGGTCAAGCGGTTAGCCTTTCAAGAGTCGCAATCACTTTCGAAAAGCAAAAAGAGATAGAGAAAGAAGCGATCTTTGGTACAACGAAAGAAGGCTCATTCTTTGCTTCTGACTCAACTACACTAAATTTGGTGCTGAAACAAATCGCAAGCACAGTCGAGTTGATCGTCTTCAGAAGTAACTTACTGTGGTAAAAGCAAACCGCGCCTCAAAACCTCCTTATTTGAGGGAAGAACCCAGTAGTCTCCCGTGGCCTGTGGCATAGGTTATCGATCTAGTGTGTCCGCTGCAGTCACCGATGAACTTCAAATTGCTGTATCTGCCGTTGTCTATCTTATTTGAGTAGAACTTGACCTCAACAGCATACATCAGATTGTCAGGATAAGAGATACCGGGAATAACCTCGCTCAGTTTCTCAATAAACTCAGTGATGGAAACGGAAATTCTCCTTGGCAAGACTAGGTTGATGTCGCCAAGAATGAAATCTCTTTCGGGCAATGTAGGCTTGACTCTTCCCAGCCTCTTGGTTCTCTTGCTTTGGATGAAGTCTTCATAAGTCTGCGAAATGACTTTCCTACCTCCGGCAAGAATGTTGCTTAACCTACTTATATATGAGCCATAACCAATCGGATCGTGAAAAGGTTCCGTGAACCGTGTTGTACATAGAATGGCGAAGTTTGTGTTTTCGGAGCTTCCATCAGAATTTGAATGACCGTTAACCGTTACGAAGTCGTCGTAATTCTCTAGCACAACCTTTCCCGAGGGGTTGTTACAGAAGGTTCTTACAGTGTAGCCTGTTTTGGTCTTCAATCTGACTTTGAACTCGTACATTTCGTTGTTGATCTCTTCCACTACATGATCAGGCAGCTCGAATCTCACTCCAATATCCACAGTATTACTGGACACAACGATCTCAGGATATCGATCGGTAACCTTTTTTATCAGAGCATGACCACTCCTTCCTACTGCAATAACCACGTAATCAAACTCGGCCTCAAATCTCTCTCCTTGAAGAACTATCTTGGAGTCTTCGATATTTATTCCGTCGACTCTGGAGTCAAAATGGAAGTGGATGTTCTTTCTATTCGAAAACTCATCGAAGATCCTTGTCAATACTGAACCGAGTTTATCCGTACCTATGTGCCAGAATTTCGAGTTAACGGGCTCAAAACCTTTCTCATAGAAGAGATTAAAGAAACGCGACTTTCTATCAAAAGAGATACCGGTCTTGACTTGGAGGCTGTCGTCTGAGTCCAGTTTTCCCAAATAGTAATCAACTACTTCTTTTTGAACAGAAATAGGTATTTCCATGTCGCCGCCCATGGTATCGGAAACGAAAATCTTACCGTCGGACCTGATACCGCTTATGCTTGAACCGAAAATGTCTTTGGAACGTTCCAGGATATGAATCTCATGGTTTTCACCCAATATCTCGCTTATGAACCCTATTGATGCCGCACCAAATCCAACTACTCCGATTTTCATGAAATGAGTCCCTGAAAGGACATTTCACCTCCCGGTAATTGTATTATTCCCAGCTAAACTTATACTCATATAGCCCCAATTCATCACGAAGCTGTACTAGCTGCTTTCTTAGAACCGCATTCAAAGGGGCCCCTTTATCTTTTCTCGATTGCCATGCAATGTATTCCTTTTCTCCGGCAGTATAGATTCGTTCTTGATTGGGAGCCTTCCTTGATGCCCTTAGCTCTCTAAGAATATCGCCTGCCGTCTTCTTGAACTCTGCTATTGGACTGAATGGTTCGATGTTGATCGCAATGAAGAAGTGACCGATTGGGATGGGTTGCTTTTCCTGTGCTGGTCCAAATCCTGATAACATCTTCAAGAAACTGCCCGCTTGCAGTGCCGCAGATAAAATCTCAACGACAGTTGCATAGCCATATCCCTTGTATCCTCCTGTCTCCTCACCTATTCCTCCTAGAGGGGTTAAGGCTGCCTTTCCCTTTGTCAGGTCAATAAGGATTTCCTGAGTGTCCGTCCTCGGTTTGCCGTCGAAACCAATAACCCACCCTTCAGGAATCTCCTTTCCTGCACGAGCATAGACCTCTATCTTTCCCCTTTGAGCCACAGACGTTGCACAATCAAGGACGAAAGGAAACTCTTCGTCTGTGGGTATTCCGAAGGTCAGCGGATTGGTTCCTAGCATGTTTTCTACCCCGAAGGTTGGAGCAATTGACGGACGAGCATTTGTGCCGGTTATTCCAATCATGCCCTCATTGATTGCCATCATTGGATAATAGCCGGCTATCCCGTAGTGCGTTGAATTGCGCGCTGCAACCATGCCCATTCCATAAGCTTTTGCCTTTTCGATAGCAAGCTTCATGGATCGATAAGCAATCACATGCCCCATTCCATTGTGCCCATCTACTACAGCCGTAGTGGGACTTTCTCTAACGATCTCGAAGTCTGTTACTGGATTCTGAACTCCATCCCTGATTCGATCGACATATATAGGCTTCAATCTACCTACGCCGTGTGAATCGATACCTCTCTTGTCCGATGCAATAAGAACATTAGCACAGATTCCGGCATCTTCTTCCGGAACTCCAACGCCAACAAAGACATCTTTCATAAAGGTTTCAAGAGTATCAAAGTCGACCCAGATAACATCATCATATATGTTTCCCACAAAATCGCCTCCTTGTCTTTCTCCTCAGTTAATTATACATTCTGACAAAACTATGTACAGTTTCGGTCATTAAGAGATTCATCACATCATCTGAAGGTCTTCTTCTATTTCGATTTTCTTCTCATGCAAAGCCGGCTTTTGAATGCATATCGGCTACTTGCTTTTCGGAGGTGCAATCGAGTAGAATGGATTGATAGCAGATTTCCCGCATTTGGTGATAGGTTGTTTGCAGTGTTATCTTCTGACGAAGGAACGGTGAGTGTGGTTGAAGGACAGAATTGGACCGGGAATATACCTGTACCCAATGCCTCTTGTAGTTATAGGTACGATGAATGAAGAAAGACCTAATTATACGACTGTCGCGTTTTGTGGGGTAGTGGAGGTTCAGCCGCCGATGCTTCAGATTTCTTTGGCGAAGACTAGATTGAGTTGCAATAATATTGAAGAATCTGGATGCTTTAGTATAAATGTGCCCTCTCTTGATATGCTTAGAGGGGTAGATTATATGGGGATCTACTCCGGAAAGACAACCGACAAGTCGGAGCTATTCAGTACTTTCATGGGAGAAACCGTGGGAGTTCCGATGATCAGTGAAGCACCACTCAATATGGAATGCAAACTTATCCAGAGTTTCGAGTTCGGTGGAATGCATGTAACTTTTGTAGGTGAAGTTGTTCAGACATACTGCGCCGAGTCATGTCTAGTTGATGGACTCCCGGATGTCAAGAAGATCAGTCCGGTTGTCTTTTCAGTATATGACAATTCATATTGGTCCATAGGTATGCATCTCGGTAAGGCATGGAACATAGGTGTGAAATACACGCCTCCAAGAGAGGGAACAGAATAGTTCGGAGGGGTGGTAAGTTTCATTTCCTGTCGTAGGAAGTTGGCCCTTCAGGCCAATTGGTCTGATCCAGCCATTCTTGTGGATACCCAACAGGTTGAGCCATGTTCCCTTTTTCGCTTATGAACCCATCGTTGTATCTTACTATCAAGTATTCCGAAAAATCCCACCATGCCCTGATGATCTCTTCGGAGTTTCTTGCGCAGAACTTCGTCAAATACTCTGAAACCTCTTGCGGACCGTTAGAAGTCATAGCGGTAACGTATGCCTCAACTTCTTGAAGACGACCAGGAGAAAGAGTCTCGTATTTTTCTTGCATTAATCTGATATCCTCGTGCATGTAACTGTATTTCATAGAAGCCCAGTTCGAAACGAAGTTGAATGCCCACCACGCACTGTTCCTACTGAACTCCGAAGTGTCGCACACTTCCAAAGAATCAGGAAGAGCATTCACCCCTGCGTAGAATGGAATGAAACAAGTGTCTGCGGGCTTGTCGAGCCCTATCCACATCAACCCTCCTATTGGATCGGGAAGCCAGTCCCTTCCCTGGCAAACGAAAGTATAACCGCAATACGTAACCGATACGGGTCTTTCCCAAGCTCCGTCAAGTTTACGGGAGGGATCCCCTACATCTCCCTGGCCATCGTATGGACCATAGAATCTGTCAGGATTACCAAATGGGCCGGCGGCAATTCCTTTTGTGAGGTCGAACTCCGTTCCTTCATAGTGATCTCTGTAAAGGTTCATTACATCTCTTGCAGAAAGCTTCTTGTCGGGTTTCACAGAGAAGGGATACTCTCTTGTGAATCCATCCTCAACCCACGGGGAGAAGTTCATGCTGGGAGCAATCAGAGAGAACAAGCGCCACACTCTTCTCAAAGAGTAATAGGGATGGTTGTACTCGCCTAGACTAACAGTCCTGAGCCAGTCAAGAAGCCCCTCTTCTGGGTTCCACCAGCCGTGTTTCTCAGCAATCTTGTGAAGAGTTTTCCCGAAGAGGATATCGGGATCTTCAGGATCGATTTCCCTAATTCGAAACTGATTAGCGGCTACAAAAACCTCTCCGTCGGGAACTCTCTTTGCTACCCATAATCCTCCAGTGCCCTCAGGCGAAGGACCATCTCGATAATCCAAGCTTCGTTTGGGTCAGCAACCGGAAGGGTCTCTCCTGTGCCGTAGTAGCCATATTCTTCAATGAGGAAACCAATCAGGTCAACTGCTTCACGTGCAGTTTTACAACGCTCGAGAGCAACGCGAGAAAGCTCAGAGGAATAGAATATCCTTCTGCCTGGCTCAGGTCCGATCTGTATCTTTGCTCCATCAGTGCATTCTCCGAACATCAGCTGATGTTCGTTCATGATTCCGTATGATCCGTCAAAGTAAGCATAAGTATGTGGTACTTGAGGAATCATTCCGATGGGAATCGACGGAGGATATTGCGGTGTATCATAGGCCGATGCTCTTGTAGATACAATTCGCGGATAGGTGAAGCTGTTGTACTGAGGAAGCTCCCCAATTGCGACTGCAGTGCAGTATACTGGTCTGAACGAGCCTGGTTAATGGTCTCTAGCAGGCACGTAGACGATTCTTTGATCGGCAAGGTCGTTGTCGTCTGAATGAGCAACAATCATAGATCCATCGACACTCGCACTCTTTGTCACAATAAGAGTAGTACAGGCAAAGGAAGCTGATGCCAAAGTCAGAACAAGAATTGCACCAAAGACACTCAAGACTTTCAAAGCTATTCACCTCACTTGGTTTGAAAGGCAAGTACTGAATCTTGGTTTCTGCCAACCATCAAATATACTCCTACAGCAGAAGATAAAGGAACTTCTTTTCTTGTCTCTTTTTTGGTAGACTTAGACGGCTTGTAAGAAATCAATTCAGACAGTCAGTGCTAGAATCAAAGGGAAAAAACCCTTTGCAATGAGTGGATGTTTCTGTCATCAAGGAGGTATGCAATGAATCAGAAAGGTCTCTTCAGTAAGAGGAAACCCCCATTGGGTTCAGTTCCGGGAACTCTAAGTATAGATGAAGAATCGCCTTTCCCAAGAATAAGACTTATCGAATTTGATTCGAATTCATTGAGAGAAGAGGTTGTTGATGATTTGACCGGGCTTCAGTCCGTTGTATTAGAGAAAGAGAAGATTCACTGGATCGATGTACAGGGATTGGGAGATGAGTCAACTATTCGGAAGCTTGGTGACATTTTTTCTCTTCATCCGCTTGCACTTGAAGATATCACGAACGTCCCGCAGATCCCCAAAGTTGAAGAGTATGATAACTGTGTCTTTCTATGCCTTCCCATGCTGAGGATGGAAGATGTGAATCTGATTTCGGAGCAGGTGAGTCTCTTCGTAGGCGAAACTTTCGTACTTACATTCCAAGAAAGATACGGAGACGTTCTTGATCCTGTTAGGAATAGGATTCGAAGGAAGGCCCAGATAAGACAAATGAACAACGATTACACAGCTTACGCAATAGTCGATACAATCGTCGATAATTACTTTCCGGTGTTGCAGAATCTCGGAAATGAACTCGAAAACCTTGAAGATCAGTTGGTGGAAACGATGGCAAAAGAGAGTCTTAAAAAGCTTTACTTCATCAAGCACAGACTGGCTCACTTGAAAAGGTTGTTATGGCCTACTAGAGAAGCAATTGGGCGCATTTCTAGAGATGGAAGTCTTTACTTCGGAAGTCGTACTATGCTTTACTTCCGAGATGTCTACGACCATGTGATGCAGTCAATTGATATGCTAGATCTGAGTCGAGACCTCGCGTCAGAGCTTATGAGCCTTTACCTTTCTTCTACAAGCAACAGGTTGAACGAAATCATGAAAGTGTTGACTATCATATCGACGATTTTCATCCCTCTCTCTTTTATTGCGAGTCTATACGGAATGAATTTCCATTTCATGCCAGAACTGGCTCTCAAGTGGGCATATCCTGTAGTTCTCGTCATAATGGGAGTTGTGGCATCGATCATGTTGCTTCTGGTACACAAGAAAGGTTGGTTTAGGAAATGACTTTTGCACTAATTGTTTTGAGCTTCAGTTAAGGTCTGTCGTAAATTTCGCAAGAAGAGTGTTGGAAAAACCACAGAAACGAAGAAATCGGTATGATGTCTCTTTCGGCTGAATCTGAATTCAATTGAGGTTTACCGGAGCTTCTGGTTGAATAAAGCAAAGCTCATCGCTCACTTCTGAAAAATCAGTCAAAAGAAAAGCCCTTGTTGACTAGAGAAAGGCAGCAATCCACCACATCTGCGTCATAAATCCTGCCTGCTCCCTGCGTCAACTCAGTGATTGCGGCAAGTCTTTCATGAGCTGGCCTGTAGGGTCTGTGAGAGACGATCGCTTCAAATACGTCCGCGACCGAAACTATTCTGGTCTCAAATGGGATCTCTCTTCCTTTCAATCCCTGGGGATATCCTGAGCCGTCCAGTCTTTCATGATGTTGACGTACGATGCTTGATATTGGCCACGGTAACTCAGTTCTCTCAAGCATCCTGAAACCGGCTTCACTGTGGTTCTGAATAAGGGACCATTCATTCTCCGTCAATCTGCCCGGCTTGCTCAGAATTTCTGTTGGCACGGAGATCTTCCCGATGTCGTGCAGAAGAGCACCTTCTCTGACCGAGTCCAGTCGATCTGGGCTGAGCCCCATTTCAATGGCAATTGCAGTAGCAAGTTTGCTGACCCGCCTCTGATGACCGGCCGTGTAGGGATCCCTTACCTCTACCACTGTTGAAAGTGTCTCAATTAAGCTCCTGATAGTTCTTTCCGCTGACTTCGGAATCAAATTCTGATCTTCGTGATCAGCAAATGAATAGATGACTAGCGCTATGTCCGCCCCTTCGTGTGAATCTCTTATCGTTCTCACGAGAGCCGAGACTTGCAAGGTAGAGCCATCTTCTTTATGAATACATAGAAGCCGTTTTTCGCCAATACTTGATTTGAGAAAGGGAATCTCTCTGATTTGATCTCCTGAGTCCCTTATGAATCTGAACACTTCTTCACCGAGTAATTGCTCTCTCCTTATTCCAAAAAGCTTCTCGGCAGATTTACTAATGAGGATTATCCTGCCCTGTTCGTCAGTCGAGAGTGTGGCTTCACTAGATGAATCTAGGATGCACTTTACAGTGTGAAGCTCCGCTATTGCTCTAGCTTCCGTCGTCTTCTCTCTGTGGATACTGACCAGCTGCCGGTCTGAAAGAAGCCTAATCAGAACTTCTTTGAAGTTTTCCCCTTCCGAAAGCGATATAATCTCTTCTCTTCCCGTTTTTGCAACCCTTCTCAACGCCCAAAGAAAAAGGTGATCGGCCTTGCTAATGGGTCTGCCAAGCGGAATGCCTTCCAGTACTGGGAGACGTGCAAGACGGTCTGTTTCGAAAGCAAGGTTCTTCAAAACCGGGACTATTGTCTCACAAGTTCTGTCAAAGGAGAAGATTGCAATGCCTGAAGTCTGTTCTTCAAAACTCTTTTCGAAAACTGTGCTTCGATAATTCTCACCGTCCTGAGAATAATTCCTACTTGAGAACTGCGAGGAACCTTTTCTTGGGATTGCTTCACTGTATGAGGGAATTGTATTTATCCTTACTTCTGTGACCGTTGGATCAAGATAAACCTTCTTTGCTTTTTTCAGAATCTTCACTTCGCCTTGTTCGTTATTGTCGTGGTGAGAGAGAACGCTCCAGATTCCTCCATTATCATCTACGCAGATATCGTCAGAACCAAAAAGAGTTTCATAAATCCTTCCAAATACATCTCCAAAGTGCCGTTGCGAAGCAGAGTTTTGAAAGGTGATCTTCCCAAATTCATCAACGAATATGACCGCTTCATCAATAAGGTCAAGGTAAGACCTTTTTAAACCATATGCAGACAAGGTATTCATCCCTCATTCTCATAATAATAAGTTCGAGCGTTGGTTTGAACATCAAGCGCGTTTCGTGGTGCTTCTCTATCACTTTAGATTCTAACATCATTTGCGTTACTTTCGAAATCTCTTTCCAGTGTAATCCTTCATCTTTATCCTACGAGGAATGCAGCGCACGTTTGATGAGTAATTTCGCAAAAGAAAAACTTGATAGGAACACAGAAGGGTCCTCTGAATAATGGCAGCGCGGTATCAGAGCTCCCTTTGAGTCTCCAAGCAGAATGCGTTCAAA
Source organism: Mesotoga sp. B105.6.4 (assembly GCF_002896535.1). NCBI lineage: Bacteria > Thermotogati > Thermotogota > Thermotogae > Kosmotogales > Kosmotogaceae > Mesotoga > Mesotoga sp. B105.6.4. The sequence continues at coordinate 98,506 of NZ_JWIM01000007.1, forward strand.
TCAAGAGTTACTGCCTGAACCGGCCATAATTGACTTCTTGTCCAGTTGCCTTGCTCAATACTCTATCCCCTTTCTAGCTTCAACTCCCCTATGGTAATAATGCTTGATCTCTCTCATTTCAGTGACGAGGTCTGCCTTCTCAAAAATCTCGGCCGGAGCATTTCTGCCAGTCAGAACAAGTTCGACGTTTGAGGGCTTCATCTCAAAAAGCTTCGTAATATCCTCTACTGTTACCAATCTGTAATGGCAAGCAATGAATATCTCGTCAAGAATAACGAGACCGAACCGTTCACTGCGCAAAACATCTCGGGATCTTGCAAGACCAGTGCGAGCAGCTTCAAGATCCTCTACTTCAGGATTTTCTCTAATGAAGCATTTCCTTCCAAACTGTTCAATGGTTATTCCGTCGATATAATTCGATAGCGCTTGTTCACTGTATTTCATACCCTTTATGAACTGACCGATGAAGACCCTCTCGCCCGCCATACATGCTCTTATCGCAAGACCAATAGCTGCAGTGGTCTTTCCTTTACCATTTCCCGTATAGATATGAATGTAACCCTTTTCCATAGTGACCCCCCGATCGTGAGTTAGTGTTATTCTACTTCGAAAGCAATGAGAGTTTGTGAATGTTTTGCGAACGAGTTGGTAACCAAGTTGGAATGGAATGATAAATTAATCGACATTAGTAGCATTTATGATTCTAGTGAAGTTCCGCTTTTCAAATAGTAGATTTGGCTTGAAATTCATGATGAGCAGCTGCAGAGTTACTAAGTTGACCAATATGTGAAATAAATCACATTACAGGAGGTATGAAAATGGCGAAGTATGAAGTAACTAAGTCTGTTGACGTAAGAGGAGAAGTCTGTCCAGTACCGGATGTTGAAACCAAGAGGGCTCTGAAGAAGATGAAAGCCGGAGAGATACTCGAGGTTTGGATTGACTATGCCATGTCGAAAGAGAGAATTCCCGAGGCAGTCAAGGGAATGGGACACGAAGTTCTCGAAATTGAGGAAGTCGGGAACAGCGAGTGGAAGATCTATATCAAAGTAAAGTGAAAAAAGGGGTGAGATGACATGGCCTGGACGGGTCTATTAGTTGGTCTCGTTTTTGGAATCATTCTTCAAAGAGGCAGAGTGTGTTTCAACTCAGCTTTTAGGGATGTTTTGTTATTTAAGGATAATTACCTTTGGAAACTGGGTTTTCTTGCAGTCGGGTTACAGATGATCACCGTTCTCTTTGTGGCTCAGATGGGCTGGATAAGGATTGCTCCTCCGACGCTAAATCTGTTTGGGAATATTGTTGGTGCCTATGTATTTGGGCTGGGAATGGTTCTCGCCGGTGGATGTGCGTCAGGTGTTACTTATAGGTCCGGAGAGGGAATGACAACCGCAATGATAGCCGCGGTCTTTTACGGTATAGGAGCTATGGCAATGAGAGGAGGAGTGTTTTCACCCATAAGGACTTGGGCGGCGCAATTTAACATAACAGTTGATGGGAATTCTTCCGTATATTTTGACAAGGTAGGGCCCACACTCGCGACAGTCCTGAATGTTAATCCCTGGATCCCTGCAGTAATACTAGCAGCTGTCTTACTTTGGTACACGCTTGGCACGAAGACCACGGAGAGAAAGACTAAGTTCAACTGGAAAGTTGCTGCGGTATCTCTCGCTGTTCTTTCTCCCATTGCATGGATAACAAGCGAGGCTGCTGGTCGAAATTATGGACTTGGTATCACCGGTGGTTGGGTCTCGATATTTGACTCCTACATCAGTAATCAGCCACTGAGATGGGATGGGTACGAAATAATCGGAATAATTCTGGGAGCACTCATCGCGTCAGTAATTGCCAAAGAATTCAAGTTGAGGATGCCGAAGAATCCGAAGACTTATCTCGTGGTTATGATAGGTGGAACAATGATGGGAGCAGGAGCTAACCTTGCCGGTGGATGTAATATCGGTCATTTCCTTTCCGGACTTCCAACTCTTGCCATTTCGTCAATAATCGCAAGTGTCTTCCTTATTCTCGGCAACTGGACAATGGCTTACATACTTTACAGAAAGTGAGGCGTCTGATTTGAAGATTACAATCCAGGTTTTTGCACCACCGTATTCATATGAGGATCTTGACACTGCAATTAAGATCGCGGAAGCAGGACTTGATAAAGGCCACGAAGTGACGGTTTTCCTCTTTGCCGATTCAATACTATCCGTTAACAGCAAAGTCAAACCGATAAGGATAGATAGAGACATTCCACGAAAACTCGAATCGCTAATACAAGAGAAGGGTTTGAAAGTGGAGATCTGCGGAATTTGTATGGACTACAGGGGTGTAACTAAGGATATGATTATTCCCGGGTCCAGACCTAGCGGGCTTCCTGAACTGGCTTCATTGATTTACAACAGCGACAGGTTTGTTAACCTGATGGCATGAGGTGCTGTATGGATAAGAAGATACTGTTTGTTGTTTATCAGGCTCCAGCAGGCTCTATTTGGGTCAATGAAGCCTTTAGGACTGCATTTGGAATGTATGGCGAAGATATTGAGCCATCTGTTCTTTTGATGGAAGAGGCAAGTGTTGCTTTTTCAAAGAAGACTAAGCCTGAATGTCTTGGCCTGCTCTCGATCTCCATGTGTTTTAGGTTTATCAAGAGGTACGAGACAGCAGTTTATGGTGTCAAAGAACATGTGGAAAAACTGAAAGTAAATGAAATCGAAGAGAGTTTCAGTGCACAATTAATAGCTGAAGCCGATATCGGAGAGTTCTTCCACAAGTTTGACAATGTAATCTTCATGTGAGGTGTCTGGTATGTATTTAATAGTAGTGAAAAACGGGCCCAATAATTCTGCCGATAGAATCAAGATCAGTGCGGCGAAAGATGGGGACAAGGTTGTCCTAATTCAGGACGGTGTTTTTTGGGGACTAAACGAATTGACCACAAAGGCGGAGGTCTTTGCTATTAAGGACGATGTTGAGGCCAGGGGATACTCAGCTGATGACGTTACCGTGCCTCTGATAACTTATGAAGGCTTCATTGACATAGTTGAGGAATGTGAGAAGTCAATAGGTTAGGCTATTATAGCGTGATGTGGGAGGTGCACTTCGTTCAGACGTGCACCTCTTTCTACGGGAGGGATTTTAGATGCCATTAAAGCTTCCGGATTTGTTTCGCACTTTCTCAAATCAGACAAGAATTGAAATAGTTACGATGCTGATGGACAACTTCCTAACTGCTTCAGAAATTGCGTCGCTACTTCAAATAGATTTGTCAACTGTATACAGACATCTGCAGCAAATGAAGAAGCTTGGGATACTTACTTCAAGACATTTGCATGGCGTTGAGAGATTCGACTTCAGTTCTCCACACATTTTCAGAATGCTTGATGAGGCAATCTCCTTCATAACGGAACTTAAGGGATTCAAGCCAATTTCCTGCTCTGAGGGAATATGCAGTTATTATCTGGGGGGCGAGCTTGATGTCATCGAGCCTGACCAGCTTCTCGATATGAGAGGCGAATCTTGTCCAATTCCGGATATTCAAGCAAGAAAGACTCTGGAAAACATGAATCCTGGAGAGGTACTGATTGTTATTGTAGACTATCCGCTCTCGGGGGAGAGAATTCCTGTGTCTATTCAGAAAGAAGGCCATGAGGTAATCAAAAAGATAGTTGATAAATACGGTGATATAAAGATTTATATAAGGAGGAGAGAAAATGCTTGATGCGGTTGTAATTGGTGGTGGGCCTGGCGGTTATGTTTGTGCAATAAGAATTGCTCAGCTGGGTAAGAGAGTTGCGCTCGTTGAAAAGGAACATCTCGGTGGGACGTGCACAAACTGGGGCTGCATTCCAACAAAAGCGATGCTGACTTCGGCCCATTTGTATACCGAAATAGCTGACAAGTCAAAGAGACTTGGAATCGAAATATCCGATCTTGATTATGATCTGAAGAAAATCATGGCTCACATGAATAGAACGATCACGATGTCTAGAAAAGGGATTGAACACCTCTTGAAGAAAAACGAAGTTGATTTCTTCAATGACACGGCTGTGATTAAGGATGCAAAGCACGTCCTCCTGGAGCAGAGAGGGGAGATTCTGGATACGAATAATATTGTTATCGCAAGTGGATCTGAACCCTCCATGTTTAGGCCATTCAGTGAAGTCGAAGGAATCTGGACAAGCAACGACGTTTTTCGAATGGAAGAAATGCCAGAAAGTCTAGTAATTGTTGGCGGTGGTGTTATAGGAGTTGAGTTTGCAACATTCTTCAGTTCATTCGGAGTGAAGACTACTATCGTCGAACTTGCAGACCATATCCTTCCATACGAGGATAGAGATGTTGCCGACGATATTCGAAAGTCATTGACAAGGCAAGGAGTAGAGATAATAGAGAGAACAAAGGTGACAGAGGTGGAGAAGGAGGAATGTACCTTCATTCTGAATGCCGAAGGTGAACAGGAGCTCTCACTCCAGGCTGAGAAAGTTCTTGTCGCAGTCGGTAGGCGACCGAGCATTAGCGAAGACGTAAGAAATCTTGGCCTCGAAATTGAAAGAGGAGTCATTACGAACAGCCGAATGCAGACAAACATTAAGGGCATTTATGCTATTGGCGACATAAGAGCCGGAACAATGCTTGCTCACGTGGCCAGCTACGAGGGGATAGTAGCGGCTCACAACATTGCTGGAGAAGAGATCGAAATGGATTACTCGGCAGTTCCCTCGATTATTTTCTCCAGCCCAGAGGTAGGATCAACCGGGATAAGGGAAGACGACATCGAAGACATGGAGAAAGTAAGTATCGCAAAATTCCCTTTGAGCGCAAATGGTAGAGCAAGAACTGTACTAGAAAACACTGGGTTTGTGAAGGTAATAGCAGATAAGGAAAGTGGAAAGGTTCTTGGTATGAGTATAGTTTCTCCTTCAGCTACAGAGCTAATAATGGAAGGGGTAATTGCGGTCAAGAACGGTTTAACGGTAGAAGAACTTGAGAACTCAATACATCCTCATCCTACGCTATCAGAGACAGTACTTGGTGCCCTAGAGGGTATTGATGGAATGAGCATCCATATCTAAAGTAGTTCCTTAGTTAAGGGCATCCCTTTACAGTCAATGCTTTGGGATGCCCACATTTGCTTTTCTAATGCTGGAAATTCTATGCTCTTCTCTACAACCTTGATTTCTTGATTATGGCTCTTCAGCCTTTTCGTAAGGTTCCTTTCTCTAAATCTTTAAGCAGTAACTAGATGAATATTATCAAAAGGATTCTGAACAGTCTTAGAAGTCTTTCGAATAAATATTCTTCGTCTGGCTGAAGACCTCTGTCTTAGCAAAAGTATGCTTGTAAAACTTCAGATCCAGCTTAATCATTATATGGCCCTCAGTCTCAAAATCGAGTTCAGCCTTAGTTTCGTTTACTCTTGCAGAGAAACCGACTGGCATCTCCATCTCCGGACGAAGGACACAGGCAATAGTTACTCCCGGATAAAACTTGAAGCCAAACTTTCCTTCTATCTCAGGGGATCCGTCAAATTCGATCTTATCAACAAAGGTTGCATTGTGGTCAATAGAGCCCCTTGAATAGCATCTGTCATGAACGCCGTAGAAGTCGATCTTTGCCTCGACTTCATAATGAAATTTCGGAGAAATCCGAATCTCGGGACCGAATTGAAGATCAATGCTTGCGACTTTTGCTTCCATTCCATAGAACAGCTTAATCGGTACGCTGATTTTTACGGGGATTCCGCATACGCTAATGCTTACCTGTGGTTCAGCAATTTTCTCCGTTTGTCCAGTCTTAAACCCTTCCTCTCCAACTATCTCGAGTATCGAAGAGAGTGTTGCCGGAAAGCGAAACGTTCCATTAGAGCTGAATTTGTTCAAAGAAAGATGAAAATCAAGGCTGATATTTGCGTCAAGGATCAGTTTGTTCTTGATTGCAGCCTTCATCTCATCCTCGTCAATGATTGATACATCCCATTCTTTTGTGATCAGGTTTGTTGTTACACTCTCTGCAAAGGCACGATCTCCTTCAGTTCCAAATTTCTGTATGATTTCTGATACATCACCCTCAATGTTCAGTATCAAAGTGCCCAGCGCCTCTTCTACAAAAGCTTCTTCAGTTCCTAGTGTTACTTTTGAAGGGTCGGTATCATTCACGGAAATAACTCTTCCGAAAGAGTCGTTCATTGTGTCAAAAATGTAATCACCGAGAGAGAAGTGAGGGATAGAAGACGTCTTCGAAAACACTATTTGGTTTTCCGATTCACAGGGCTCTTGTAAAAGAAGAGAAGAGTTGATCACAAGCGATCTGGGCACAGAATTGCTAATTGCAATGACGCCTCTTGGAAATCTGGTTGAAGAAACCATTGGCGGTTGCTGGACTCTGAAAAGAACTTTTCTGAAGGAATGAGGGCCGGAGTTCTCTTCATCTGGTATATCGTGTCTAAAGGTTAGAAGATATCCATCGCTAATATTTGGATTGTGCACGCCGGCACCAGACTGATATAAGGCACCGGAGAACAAATCAGTATCAGATAAACTCGAGAAATCCTGAGATCCTTCAGAAACCGGGTGAAAAACAGAGTCAACGCGCTTGATGATTGTACCTTTTGAATCGTAAATCAGATACTCATATTCAATGCCTGTCACATCTATGGATTTGATATAGAGGTAACCAAAGTTTCTCTCTGCAATAGAAGAACCTTCTTCAGGTGTCCACTCCATTCTAAGATCCTGAAACGCAATCAGAGTTCCTTTTCCCAAATGTGAGATCGACATGTCTGAAGGCGAAAAGAGGAGACCACCTCCATAATAAGCACCGTCGTTAAGTTCTTCAAAGGGGACCCTAACGACAACCGGATTATCCACAACAATGCACGAAGAAATAGAAAAGACAACGAAAAATGCTGCTACAAACAACAAAATCGTTTTTGTTAAGCTCTTCACAGCCCACCTCCAGGAAACAAATAAGTCAATGATAAGCTTAAATTCCGCAAGATTAAAAAATAAAGATAATGAAAAAACTATACTATTTGATCAAAAAATATCTCGGTAAGAACCAAGAACATTTATTCACAAAATTACAATATATATTTTAACACATTTTCAAGCCCACGATGAGAATAAAGATAGTCCGAATACTCAAATTAGAAAGCCTTTATTGCCAGCTCTTGCTCTCGAAGTCGCTTACTCCCTTTTCCGCAAGATCCTTGTCAGGAAATTCCTCGATTGCCTTCGCTTCATCGCGTGTATCGGTTGTGAAATATTGTTCCGCAGGAGCAAATACACAGATCTGGGCGGCTCTATATGTTCTAAACCTCATTCCACACTTATCGCAAAGCCCTATGTCCTCAACGTCTCTCCTGAAATTCACTTCCCTATTGTACCTTCTGCAGAAGGATTTGTTCCTTTCGTCGGCAAAGAAATACAAGGCTTGAGGTTGCCTCGAATTCTCCCCTCCGGACAATTCCGCTTCTTCTGAATTCAACCATTTCCAGGACGTTGCGTGAAGCCTTTCAAGATCAAGATCACTCTTTCTCAAAATATTCACCTCTCGTGGCACACCATTTCCTATGAAATGTTATCATGAATGTACCTAATACACGAGGGGGAATGATTTTGAAGAAGTTACTACTAGTTTTCCTGATGGCGATTTTCTCACTGACCCTGTTCGGAACAGAGTACGCCGTTAGGATTACCAAAGATGGGGAAGACGTTCCAGAAGAGTTTTGGATAACCAGAGAAGAAATCGAACAGGCATTTGGCGCGACCGTTGCGAACGCAAGTAGCCAGGGGATAACTCTTGATCCGTATTTCGATAGCTATTACATCCCTAGCGAGATCGGTCTAAAAACGATGATAATACCATACATAGTTGACCAGAAGCTCATCGATTTCTATGCAGAGGAAAACAATCTTCTTCCTTCTGATGAAGAAGTTGAGGCCGAAACGGATACAATGATGGAGATGTACACATCGAATCCTGGGCTGATCGAGCAAATTGAGACTATCTACGGCTCGCTTGAGACCTTCAAAGATGAAATGAGGAGTTACGTATATGCTGCCCTCAAGGCCGAACTCGTTCAGAATTCGGTTGCTCCGCTTACTGAAGAAGCTCTAGCGGTTTACTTTGAGGAGTTCAGGACCGAAATCAAGAACCAGTATGAAACGATTAGGGCACGACACATTCTTGTGACCGATGAATCCACTGCTACTGAGCTCATGAGTAGAATCGAAAGTGGAGAAATCACTTTTGGCGAAGCTGCCCTTCATTACTCCATTGATTCAGGAACGGCTGCCAATGGTGGGGAGCTTGGATCGCTGCAAAGAGGGCAAACTGTGCCGGAGTTTGAAGAAGCTATCCTTACCGCACCAATAGGTAAGCTTTACGGTCCTGTAAAAAGCGAGTTTGGTTTTCACTTAATAATCGTTGAAGAGAGAACAGAGATTAACAGTCTGGCCGATATGGTGAGCTCTCGCAGATATAATGATTTCGTTTCAGGTTATCAGAACGATTCTTACAATCGTTGGTTAGAGAGGTACATAAGCGAAAACAACTTTGACTATGTGATTCTTGATGGTGAACTGCTGTTCTACAAGGAATACGCGGAAGCAATAGGGACAGAAGAGACGGCTAATGAATTCTTCGTCGAAGTTGCCGCAAAAGTCTTCGGTGAAGGAGACTCATCTGCGCAGGTCTCACCCGTGGAGTATGCTGTCTACATCGAGTTGTCTCAAATGTTGGGATACACCGAGAGCATTGACTACGAAGTGGCCGTAAGGTCCTTGTTTGAGATAGGAGAGAAGCGAGGCATGATTGTCCAGATGATGTATGAGCTTGATAGCAACGTTCCTGAAGTTGCAGCTGCTTATTACAACTCCTGGCTAGAGGAACTAGAAATGACGTTCATGAATCAACAGCTTCTTCAGCAGCAGCTGAGCAACTACGGGCAAAGTTTCGTAGATTATGTCTTCAGTACAATTGATGAAATCGAATCGGGACTGGAAGCCACGTTAGAAAGGGAAATGTCTCAGGAAGTCAGAGCAGATATTCTTTACGTTTTGATAAGGAACAACTCTCTATCTCTAGATCTTGACTACAGCCCAGACTGGATTGAAGAGAAGCTCAGTAAAAGGCTCACTTACATGGAAGCGCTAATGGAAGTCGATCCTTCTGAAGAGGCTCAGTTAGAGATCGATTCAATAATCTCAGAACTGGAATACCTTGCTGCAGAAAGGGATAGCCAGAGCGCAACAGACTAAGTTTTCATCAATATGAGTGAAGAACCGGAGAATCAAGCTCCGGTTCTTCTTTTACCGATTTTGCTTCAGCCTGTCAAGCGCAGAGGAATCTGGGGAGGGCTACGATGATACTTGAGGAACCTATGCACCAATTCCTTCTCTCACAGGCTCGACGGCCTTTCCCTTTGAGCCATTGCTGTTATCTGTTCTCTTTTCTTCGAAGAGTCTCGACATGCCCTTCATCAGAAATAAGATAGTTAGAATAGCGTTGCCAATGCATGACAAGAGCACAAGATAATGGACAGGGAATCGATCAACAGCAAAACCAAAGATCGCAGAACCTAAAGGAGTTGCAATCTGAGCGAGAATTGAGATCACGGAGAACACCCTGGATCTGTAGCTAGTAGGAACAATCCGGTGAAACAGAGTTTGAAGCGGGGTGTTAACAAATGCATTAAATACTCCCATCACGAGAATCGGCACTCCAAGTGCTGCAAAATACAACCATGAAGCGCCGCCAAAAAGATTCATGAAGTAAGGAAAGAAGAAAGCTGCCAGAATGAAATTGATGACTGTTTCCGTTGCTAGACCTCCTGCAAAGAGACTTCCCTGTCTTCTCTTAGAAAGAACTGTCCCCAGGAGAATGTTTCCTATAAGAACTCCGACCACCCATCCGGACTGAAGGAACCCATATTGTTGACTGGAAAAACCGACCACAGTTCGCGCGAAAAACGGGAACACAACCGTAAACACCGGTGCCAAAAGGAAATTCGATACCATAGCAAATATCAGAACCATCATCAGTCCTTTTATTCTTCTGAGATAGCTGATTCCCTCAACAATATCGACAAATACACTCTTTACGGAGATTCTAGATTTCTCAGTTGTTTGTTCGTAAACTATGAAGATCTCACTGATTGCGGATGCGACGAAAGACACTCCGTTCAGAATGAACACTAATTCGATTCCGAAAAGTCCGTAGAGCACTCCTCCCAGCGCCGGTCCCACAATATAAGAGATGGAATTCACTGCTCCAAGGATAGAATTTCCTCTCAAGAGCTTGTCTTCTTCGATAATATCCGGAAGCATTGCCGCGGTTGCGGGATCGAAAGAAATATCAAGTGTCGAAATCAACAGCTGAAATATGAAAAGGATAGATATTGTAAGAACTTCTGCATTTGCCATATAGGCCATGGCGAGAATAACTGTGCCTCTGGCAAAATCCATGTAGATCATTATCAGTTTCCTGTTGAACCTGTCACCAAGTACGCCTGCAATTGGTCCGAAGATAATCCTGGGTATCATAGTAATCACTGCGAACGTTCCCATAATTGTTCCGGAACCAGTTAGGTCAAGGATGTATAGGGGAATTGCCAAAGTCTGAACGCCGCTTCCTATGAGAGAAACTAACCTTCCAACTGAAAAGAGCCAGAAATTCCTTCCCATATCTTTCGCCGCACCACCTTGAATTTATTAAATCATGAGTACATATTATCACATACAATGCAAAAAAATCAAGCTGTGATTTAATAAATATCATTACAAGTAAAAGCAATGCTAATTATAGTTCAAATTCAGTTATGATTATCAAATGAGTATGAAGATGTCTGCTTTCGAACAGTGTTAGAGTCTGGATGGTCTAAGAGACCGGTGTGGCAGTCGTCACAACACATTAGCCAAATGACTTCACACATTGTATATGTGTTCTGCATCGAAGAGGTTATACCAATATGTCCGCGATTCTGTCGTGTTCTTGTATAAGAAAAGCGTTCGAGTAATTTCAGGGTTTGACTGGAAGATCAATTGAGTCTTGAGGACCTGTGAAGTGCGCTTCAAAACGAAAGAGATGTATCTGATACTTTTTAGACTTCTCAAAAGGGTTTCTAAGATTGAGATTCATTCATTGCAGGTTGCGTGTGTTTCAAAGATAGTTGGAAGGGAACTCGGGTTCTCCAAGCATAGACTGAATGTTGTTGGGTTTCTGCATGATATTGGTCTCCTTAATCCCGGACAGGTGAACCAGGTTCAAAGAATCCTCGGTGTTGAAAATGCGACTATCAGCAATTGGTTGGCTCTTGACAGTGGACTTCAGGAGAATCACGCGGTAGTCGGAGCCAGAATAGTGAGGCATATAGAAGATATCTCCGAAATATCGGACATGGTTGAAAAGCACCATTATTATTCGACGCTACTTAACCCGGAGATCGATCATGACATAATGGCAAGCGTTGTACATCTTGCAGATTCCGTGAGCATACGGCTGTTGCCTGGTGAGAAAGACTTTAACCAGATGGAGACAATCAAACGCTCAGTTGTAAACTCAAACGAGTTTCTAGAGAAAGCGAAGTTTGCATTTGAAAAGATCTCGAAAAAGAAGGGCTTCTTGTGGGCCGAAGTGGATGAGAACACCGTTTACGACGAATTTGAAAGGGATCTTGAGGAAAATCCTCTGAGTAATTCCGATCTACAATCTTTGGGAGACATTCTCATGTACATGACCGATGTTAAGAGCCGTTTCACCACCTTTCACTCAGAGAGAATCGCCTACGTTTCGAAGCTTCTTGCAGAAAGAGAGCATCTTGGAGAGGAAAGGGCGATGGAAGTATTTTTTGCTGCCAAAATTCATGACCTTGGAAAGATGGCAACTCCAATATCTATTCTCGAAAAGCCGGGAAAACTAACTAGAGAAGAGACCTGTATAATTCAGCGCCACATCTTCGATTCCTACCTAATAGTCGGCGGAAGAGAGGCAATCGAGAAACACAGACTCCTGCAGTGGGGAGTGAACCACCATGAAAGATTGGACAGTAGTGGTTATCCCTGGGGAAAGAGCTCAGCTGAACTCGATCTGGAATCAAAAATTATAATGATTGCAGGCGTATTTGTGGCATTGACAGAAGATAGACCGTATCGAAAAGGAATGTCTATAAGTGCTTCTTTGGACGTAATCGTCCGTCAAGTTCAGAGCGGATTACTTGATGAATATGTATTTACGAAACTGAGGGAACTGGTTGCCGAAGGTCTTGACTTCACTAGAACGAACACACGAAAAACCCTTTTCTTCTATGAAACTTAGCTGCTAGAAACAAATTCTATTACCACTGCAGGAACTGTCAGAAATCAATACATTTCGTCATCTAGAATTCGTTATCTTTGTTTGCTCTTTTTTCTTTCTTATGAGAGCCGTTGAGGATAAGGCTTCATCTTTGAAGTGTTATCTGTGGAGGTGATTAGGGTGATTGAAGTAAGAAGGGCTGGAGAAGAGGAACTAGAGTTCATTGCAGGTTGTGGCCGGGTGATTAACCATGAAATATCTGAATCGGTTCAAAGAAGAATACCGTGGTTCACGGGAAAAAGGCTGAACGGTCTGGTATCTCTGATATAGCTTCTGAAAGGGAAGTGCGTTGGGTTCCTAAACATGTTTCCGATTAAGATCTTTCCCTGGGGACCGGTTGGCAAAGAGCTGTTTGTCATTACCTGTCTGTTTGTTACGCGGGACTATCAGAAGAATGGAGTAGGTAAGAGAATGATGTCTAGCGCTATTGATATTGCCATGAGTTCTTCAGGAAAAGGGGTAATCTTATTTGGATACACAGATCCGAAATGGTACCTCCCTGTCTCTTTCTTTGAGAAGTTGGACTTAAGTGAAATCTCTAGAAACGGAGAAGAGAGATTGATGATGCTTGTTCTATCCAGTAAGGCAGAGATACCGAGACAAATAGTCAGCAAGTATACTTATTAGCCTGTTGAAGGGAAAATTGTGGTCGATCTCTTCTTCAACCGTTTCTGCTCAACCAGTGAAATAGAGGCATATAGAGTTATGAGAGTTGTGAAAGAGTTCAAATAAAATGTCATTTTCAATCTTCACGAAATCGAAGAGCCGGGAGTCGAGGAAGAGTTCGGATTGCCAAGAGCGATTTTCGGAAATGGGAGAGAGATATTCTGGGGATATGAAGCTCCTGAGAATGGAATAAGAGATGCGATTACAAACAAAATCAACTCTAGATAAGGATTTCATTCACTACTGGTGAACAGTATGTTTGGAAGAGAATCGTAATTGTGCTGACGAAGTGAGTTCTTAGACCAATTCTTTCGACGGATCTCTGTGAAGATCAAAAGAATACAACAGGTTTTCAGGACAGAATCACTTTTGCTAGACCGACTAAGCAACAGTGACTCTTTAAATCACGTCACTTCGGACGATTCTTTATCATATAATAGTGGAGAAAAGGCATCGGCAATTGCCGCGTAATGATAAGTTTATCCATGAGAGGTGATAAACGTGAAAGCGCTTTGGAAGGGAAAAGTCATTGCAGAGAGCAACCAGACAATCGTAATTGAGGGTAATCACTACTTTCCTCCCGGGACAGTAAACAAAGCTCTTCTTGAACACAGCGATTTAACTACCATATGCCACTGGAAGGGCGAAGCTCACTATTACAACATCATTGTTGACAGCGAGAAGAACGAGAACGCTGCCTGGTACTACCCTGAACCACTTGAAGGAGCATCAATCATCAAGGATTTCGTTGCGTTTTGGAAAGGTGTAAGAGTTGAGTAGACTCTTTGGAGAAGAAAAGCAGAAAAGCAGAAAAGCGATGCTCATAGGCATCGCTTATTTGTTCTTCCTTACAAGACTATTCTTCTGTTTTGTGTTTGGAAAAGCCCTTCTTTAAGAGGTTCAAGGCGGGACCGCCCAGAAAGACCAACACTATCAGAATAAACAGAACCAGTGAAATCGGTCTTGTGAAAAACTGACCCATGCTTCCTCCGGTCTTTATAAGACCGACTCTTAGATTATCTTCGACCATCGGTCCAAGAATCAAGCCCAGTATCATTGGAGCTAAAGGAACTGATAACCTTTCAAAAAGGAATCCAATCAGACCAAAGATCAGCATTACATAAATATCAAAATAGCTGTTTCTTATTGCAAAAGAACCAATCATTGAAAAGAGGACTACTGCTGTTAAGACTACGCTAGTTTTCATCTTCAGAACGAAGGCGAAAGCCTTTATTCCAAGGTAGCCAATCGGAATTAGTAGAATATTCGCAAGAATCGCAATACTGAAAACGCCATTCACCAAATCGGGAGATTCCGTGAATATTAGTGGTCCGGGCTTCAGACCGTACATGAGCATAGCCCCGAGGACTATAGCGGTTATTGTGTCTCCGGGAACGCCGAAAACCAGCGCGGGAATCCATGTTCCTCCGAGAGCCGCATTGTTCGCGCTTGTTGGAGCAATTACTCCCTTGATATTTCCCTTACCAAAGTCTTCACTGTTTCTTGAAGTCTTTTTCTCTACGCCATAGGCTACCCACGACGCAATATCTGCTCCAGCTCCAGGAAGCGCTCCCACAAAAGTGCCGACAAATGCAGACTTAATAAGCGTCCACTTGTTTTGCCAGATTATTCGAAGAGCTTCGAGCGGAGATATCTTCACCTTCTCTGTAATTGGAGGTAGCTGCAGCTTTGAAGCGCCTTGTTGAACACGCTTCAATACTTCAGAAATGCCGAAGAGCCCAATCATAACTGGTATGAAGCCGAGACCGTCCATTAACTCTATGTTTCCGAAAGTGTAGCGAGGAAAGCCGGTAGTCACATCGATTCCTATAGTTGAGATCAGCAATCCAAGCACGGCCGATGTCAGACCTTTCATCATGTTGCCTTTGCTGAGTACCGCACTCATGCTGAGTCCGAAAAGGCCCAGCCAGAAGTATTCGAAGTTAGTAAACTTGAGAGCAAAATTAGCGAGAGGAGGAGCGATTAGTATTAGAAGAAGTATTCCAATCAAACCACCTATTGCCGAGCAAAACAGGTCGAGTGTAAGCGCCAGAGAGCCCTTCCCCTTCTTGACCTGCTCAAATCCGTCAAGAGCCGCAGCTCCTGAAGCTGGAGTCCCTGGTATTCTTAAGAAGGTTGCCGGTATGTCGCCTGAGAATATCGATGTGAATGATACTCCAAGAACCATTCCAAGACCGGCGAGAGGGGTCATGTAGTAACTGATTGGAATAATTAGAGCTACGGCCATAGTTGCAGTTAATCCCGGCAGACCACCGACAAAAATCCCGAATGTCATTGCCATCAGAACAGGGAAAATTATATCGGGGCTGAAAACTGCTAATACAGAGTCCATTTGTTCACCCCCTGATGATATTCATGATTACTCCCTCGGGAAGAGGAAGTCTGAATAGTGTTCCGAATATCAGGAATATCATGACAGCTAAGATTGTTGAATATATGATTGAACGAAGTACTTTCACATTAAGTATCATCATCAGTACTGACGAAACGATTATCGTGCCCAGTATGAACCCCAAAAACTCAATAATCGGAACAAAGAACAAGATGGCGGCTACTACTGCGACTATGTTCTTTATTCCCTCAAAGGTAAATCTTTCTTCAAACGCAATCGACGAGTCTTTCGGTATCATTTTCTTTTTGATCATGACAACGCTCTTAATGATATAATAAGCGCCAACAATCATAAGAACTACAGCCAGTGTGAAAGGGAAGAATTTCGGTCCGGGTAAAGTCTCTCCCCTTATTCTATAGGCTGGGAAAGACCATCCAAAATACAATACCAGTAATGCTAAGACGATTAGAAATACACCGAAAACTATGTTCTTGATATTCATCAAATCACCCCGATTACTCAATATGGAAAAGGCGACCCAAGAGGGCCGCCTGCTGCTGCAGTTTATTCGATGAATCCTCCAAGCTTGAGAACTTCTTTCCAGGCGCTATCCTGTTGCTTTGCAAATTCGTAGAATTCTTCGCCATTTCTGATCTTTATTCCGAATCCGTTAACTGCCATGAAATTCGCAAATGCGTCGGAATTGGCTATCTTGAGGACTTCGGTTTCGAGTATTGCCTTGACTTCATCGGGAGTGCCGACAGGAACGGCAATACCTCTCCAGGTACCTGCGGACCAGTTTATACCCTGTTCCTTCAGTGTGGGAACGTCCGGGAATTTGCCTAGTCTTTCATCTGACATAACTGCGAGAGCCTTAAGCTGACCGCTCTCCAACTGAGAAGCTGCCTCGGCTATCGAACAGGTTATTACATCGACATGCCCTCCGAGAAGCTCGATTATCGAAGCGGCCGCTCCTGTTGTCGGAACCCATGTGACAGAATCAATGGGAACGCCTGCTTCATTGAACATACCAATTCTGGCGAGATCCCATATGGAAGCGGCACTTGAACCGGAGAAGAAGAATTCATTTGGATTTGCCTTAATATCGGCAAGTAGTTCGTGAATATCATTCCACGTAGCATCTGCAGCAACGATAACGCCTGCTGCGTCTTCGTTGAACTGCGCAATGTACTCAAAGTCTTCGTAAGTTATCGTTGTCAGTCCTAGCCAGTGCATATTGGCGATCTCAAGTGTTACAAGGGTTATTGTGTAGCCATCTGGTGTTGCATACACTCCGGCACTGTGACCGACTGCCCCGCCGCCCCCAGTTCTGTTCACAACTGTGAAGGGCTGACCCAGAGCTTTGCTTAACTCGTCAGCAACGTATCTCGCAACTCTGTCAGTTCCACCGCCTGCACCCCAGGGGCAGATAACCGACACGGGCTTTCTGGGATAGTCAACGCTAAATGCCAGCGATGAAGCAATCAAAGCGATGACTAAGAAAACTAGAAACTTCTTCACAAAAAACACCTCCTATTGAGTATCAGGGTTTCCCCCAATAAAATCAAGAACCTGTTTCTTAGACGGTTGTCCTTCTGTAGAACCAGTCTTTGTGCAAGTCAATGCCGCAGCTGAAAGGGCAAACTGAAGAGAATCTTCTAAATCTCTGTCTTCCAAATAACAGCATAACAAAGAAGCAGTGAATGTATCTCCAGCCCCAACAGTATCAGCTACTTCAACTATCTTTGCTCTGCCTTTCACGCTTTTCTTTCTTGTCGCTATTACGGCTCCCTTCACTCCACACCTGAGGGCTACTACTTTCGGGCCGAGTTCCAGTAGGTAATTGGCTGCATCCTCTGGATCGCCCTTGATACCTAGCACCTCCTGCTCCTCATCGTTTAGAGAAACGATATCGGCGTAGCCCGAAATAACGCTCAGATATATAGATTTCGCAAGCTCGCTGGACCAGAGTTTGCCACG
Organism: Mesotoga sp. B105.6.4; assembly: GCF_002896535.1. Taxonomy (NCBI): domain Bacteria; kingdom Thermotogati; phylum Thermotogota; class Thermotogae; order Kosmotogales; family Kosmotogaceae; genus Mesotoga; species Mesotoga sp. B105.6.4. The sequence continues at coordinate 115,862 of NZ_JWIM01000007.1, forward strand.
ATAATTCAAGTCGAATGAGATGACTGCGCCATTCTCTCTCGCTCTTTTCATGAGCACAAGACTTGCTTCAAGACACTGTCTACTAATCGCCTGCGACACGCCACTAAGATGGAGAATTCTAACTCCTTCAAAATCAACGTCTCTTGCGTCATCCACGCTGTAAGTACTGGCTGCAGCATCCTTTCTCCTGTAGATGAATTCATGTTTGTCGCCTGTGAAGCTGGCAAAGTACATTCCTGTGAGACGATCTTCATCTACGATGACGTTGGTAGTGTCGACTCCGCTGGATCTCCAGAGATCAAGGAAACCTTCTCCGAATGAATCTTGTCCTACCTTTGTAATGTATCCAGAGGTATGACCGAGTTTAGAGATACCAAGTGCCACATTCGAAGTATCACCTCCCCAGGTCATCACGAACTCTCCGGCTTTTGACAAGCTTCTTCTGCCCTTACTGTAGAAGGCTGCGAGCGGTTCTCCAAAGCAAAGGACTTCTGGTGTCACAGAATCACCTCAGTAGCCTCTTCTCGCCTGCACCGTGTACGTTCAGGAAGGTTTCGATTGCCTGCCAGTCGGGCAAAGGTTCGATATCGCCCTTCAAGCTGACCGTTATTGCTCCGGCAACGTTTGCAAACCTCAAAGAATCTTCGATGGTGTTGCCCTGAAGGTAACTTGCTAAGAAAGCCCCATCACATGCATCGCCTGCGCCAAGTTCATCTATCACCGGAACCTTATAGGCGGGAACGAAATACCTCTTTCCCCTTACAAGAGCTTCGACCCCATCTGAGCCCTTCTTGAAAACAATAATGTTGGCAGAGGTCGCTTTTCTTATAGTCACTTCTCTCGCTCTCTCTATATCGTCACCGAAAAGCATAGCCATATCTCCGGCACCTGTGAAGAGAATGTCCGCACTATTGATAAATGGTTCGAGCGTCTTCATAGCATTCTCTTTTGTCTTGAGTAAATTGATTCTGATATTGGTATCAAATGCTACTTGAGCTCCATGATCCTTTGCAAGTTTCACGCACTTCAGAGCAGCTTCATAACAGCTACTGCTCAGCGATGGGGTTATACCACTCACCAAAAAAAGGTCCAGACCTTCAAAATACTCTTCCCTCACATTCTCGGGACCGAAGTTTGCTGCGGCTGAACCCTTTCGATAATAGTAGACCATCGTTTTGTTTGGCACCGGGTAGCTTCTCTGGACGAAGTAGACGGCAGTTGGATTGTTTCGGTCTTCTACAACACCCGATGTGTCAACTCCTTCGGACCGAAGAGCAGAAACGATCACCTTACCGAATTCGTCAGCGCCGACAGCTGAGAAGAACCAACAGCCAATTCCCAGACGCTGCATCTGGATTATTGTATTTGCCTCTGAACCAGCTACGTGTCTCTCAAAAAGAGTTTGAAATCTAAGAGCCCCCTTTTCGGTGGGGTTCATTTGAACCATTATCTCTCCAAGTCCGAGAGCTCTCTTCACATCTTCACCTCCTAGAGCGCATTCATTTCTTTCAGAGCGTTTTCAATCTTCCGATAAACTGAATCCGATACAAGTGAATAAGGATGCCTAGGATAACCGGAATCAATGCCCCTCATTTTCAACATTGCATGAATTGCAGGAATGCTTTGAGCGTAGTGCTGAATGTCTCTAAGTTTATTCACTCTCAGCTGAAGCTCGAGTGCCTTCTCATAATCACCTTCAATACTTTTTTCATATAGTTCGAGTACCGGTTCAGGAAGTGCGTTCGCCAGTCCGCATATAGCAGCATCGGCACCCAGTGGTATGGAAGGCATGATGAAGGCTTCTGTGCCGCTTATGTAGCAAAACTCATCCATGTCCATGTTGAATTTCACGCCGTAGAAATAGAGAAGGTCGAACGTGCTATCCTTTATTCCATAAAGACCCACGTCTTTTAGTTTCTTAAGAGTCTCGATATCTATCGTTACTCCGGTGGTTTTTGGATTGTTGTAAATGAATACAGGAAGAGCAGTTGACTCTATGAGCTTTTTGAAGAATCTGACGATATCGGCCTGAGAGTACGGGAAATAGAAGGGTACCACAGTTGCAACGGCCTTGGCGCCAGAGTGTTCGGCATGTTTGGCAAGTTCGAATATATCGTTCGGATTGCTCGAACCGATGTGGGCGATTACTGGTACTCTGTCTACTGCCCCCTTGATTGCTAGTTCAGTTACCTTCTTACGTTCATCCACAGTCATAAGCGGTCCACCACCGTAAGTACCGCATACAAAGAGACCATGAACCTTTTTGGAAAGGAAATCTATGAGATTTAGATACCGCTTCTCATCGATATTTCCCTCTGAGTCAAATGTTGTTAGTACTGGTGGAATAATGCCTTTAAAAGCTCCCATGTTGAACCTCCGAGATTAGAATTTTAGGTATGATAATGATCTTCTAGATAATGAAAGTGTATCGAGTGATTCTTCACCCTCTCTTACCGCAAGGCAAGCGAAGAGCGAATCAACAACCACCATCTGAACACATCTGGAGACTATTGCGTCGGTACGCAAGTTCATTTCTTCTGGTACAGATGCAATAATGCTAAGATCTGCTATTTTGGCTAATGTTGAATCCCCAAATCCCGTCAAGGCGATGATTTTTACAGAGTTTTCCACTTTCTGCAACGGTAAAACCACGTCTTTGCTTTCTCCCGAATGAGATATTGCGAAGACACAGTCGTTTTTCTTGAGCTTAGAAAGAGTGACAGCATTCGTATGTGAATCGGGGCAATAAATAGCATCCTTACCGAGAAGATTCAATTTGAAAGACAGATTGTTTGCTATCGATCCCGATACTCCGTAACCGATGCAGATTATTCTTCTGCATTGTTCGATCAGATCGACTGCATCGGGTATCATTTTTCCGATAGAGCTTTTGGTGTTTGCTCTTAAAGCCATAATGCAGCCGTTGAAGATTTTTCTCACGACATCTGACGGTGAATCTTCTATTGTGATGTCTTCGTAAGGGTGATAGAAGGACGATCCAGCGATTTCCGAGGCAAGAGTGACTTTGAATTCATGAAAGCTTTCATATCCTAGCTGTCTGTAAAACCTCACTACTGTTGATTCACTTCCCACTTTCGATCTATTCATTAGCTGAGTTATCGAAAGATTTACTGTTTCGGAGGGATTTTGAAGAATCGCATCCGCTATCCTCTTCATTGTTGGAGTGAAATCAACACTTTCCCTTGCAATTCTGTCAAGAAGATTTCCCAATTGAATCACCCTACATAGAAAAAATTTCTACTATAATCTATCACGATCCTTAGATTTGCCCAAGTCGACTTAGAGAATGTCATTGACGATTATGAGTAATAGGGAGCACATAATGCCAATTTTGCTCATCAGATTGAATTCAATGGGGTGCAATCATCAGAAAAAATTTTTTTTATGATCCGAGATTCTGGCGATTTTTGCACAGTTCTTCCAAAACTGTCGTGCTATTATCTTTGTAGGAATCGATTGCCAACTTTCCCTGGTTGTAGTGATGGACAGGTTAGGCGTTGAAATCTGTAGATTCATATAGTCATGTATTGATAGGAGGAGGATTGACAGTGTCTACTGTTGTGACTTTTGGGGAAATAATGATGCGACTTGCAACTCCATTAGGAGAGAGGTTTGAGCAAACTAAGAACTTCGAGGTTGTCTATGGGGGGGCGGAGGCTAATGTTGCTGTCGCGATTGCGCGTTATGGAGGTAAGAGCCGCTTCGTCTCGAAAGTATCGGACGATCAGTTCGGAGATGCGGCCAAGGGAAACATTTCGATTCATGGGGTGGACACCAGTCATGTTCTGAAAGGCAGCGGTAGATTAGGCAAGTACTTCTACGAACCCGGTTACTCTCAAAGGCCTTCAAAAGTGATCTACGACCGCGACGACTCGGTTTTTTCGAACTCCAAACCCGAAGATTTCTCGTGGGAAGAGATCTTCGATGGAGCGTCTTGGTTCCACTTTACTGGTATCACTCCGGCTTTAAGCGACCGGTTGATCGCCATCTGTGAGATTGCCCTAAAGGAGGCAAAGTTAAGAGGAATAACCGTTTCATGCGATCTAAACTACAGAGCGAGGCTTTGGACCAAGGAAAAGGCGAAGAAAGTGATGACTGAGCTGATGAAATATGTCGATGTTCTCTTTGCGAATGAAGAGGACAGCGAATCTGTCTTCGGTATTAGAGCCGAAGACTCAGACGTGAGCGATGGTCGCCTGAGTGTTGAAGGTTACAAAGATGTCGCAAAGAAACTCAAGAAAAGGTTCGATCTGAAGGCTGTTGCGATTTCTCTTAGGGAGAGTGTTAACGCAAATTTCAACAGATGGTCGGCTTCTCTTCTTTACGGTGAGGAGTTCTTGCTTTCAACGAAATACGACATAAACATAATTGACCGTGTCGGAGGAGGAGACGCATTTGCTGCGGGACTTATCTTTGGACTTGATAGCTTGTGGGAGCCAAGGAAAGCGCTTGAATTTGGTGTGGCCGCTTCCTGTCTGAAGCACACGATAAAGGGAGACTTTAACATCGTTTCCAGAGATGAGGTTGAGAAACTACTTGGGGGAAATACCTCGGGAAGAGTAGTCAGATAGGATGGAGACCCAAGACTACCTGCAAATGTGCGACAGATGTGGTTTTGAGCACAGTAATTCGAAGGGGTTAGCACGCTGTCTGGAGTGTAGAAGAATGCTCAAATATATGTTCGAAAGAGTTAGAGGGGTAGCTCCTTCTGATTTTTCAGACAGGGGTACCCGTTGACTCTGGAGGTTTCATCGATTGCTGCCAGTTAGCGATCTGCGATCTATTGTTACCCTCGGATAGGGTTGTTCTCCGTTGGATGAAAGTCAAAGACTCCCTAGGACGCTTGGCTTTTCGGGAAGACTCTTCCTGAAGGATGAAACGCAGAATCGCGCGGGTACTTACAAAGATCGCCCGGCTACCCTTGAAGTCACCAAAGTTCTTGAGAGCGGAGTTGAAGCTATCGATGTTGCTTCAGATGGCAATGCGGGGCCGGCAGTTGCCACATATTCCGCTAGAGCAGGTCTCGAGTGTATTGTAGTAATGCCGGACAACACACACCGGTCGAAAGAAATACTCAGGCGATGTTATTCGGCGCGAGACTTGTTCTGGTTAGGGATAGTAGTGTGAGCGAATGCATAGATCTGATAGAAGAGCTCACAGCTTCTTCCAACTGGGAAAACCTGACAACGGCGACTTCGGTAAACCCATACCATATCGAAGGAACAAAAACCGCCGCCTTTGAAATAGCAGAGGACTTTGGGTAAAACACCCCCGATTGAATGATAGTCCCGGCAGGCGGCGCCAGTTTGGCAGCCGCAACCTGGAAAGGCTTCACGGAATTGAGGAGCGCTGGGATTATTGACAAGGTTCCGAGAATCTTGATCGTTCAGGCGGAAGGATGCGCACCGGTAGTTAGGGCATTCAGAGGAGGAAGCGGCAGGATCGAGAGGTGAGAGTACCCGAATACGAGTGCAACTGCGATAGGTGTGCCTTGTCCTCTCGACGGCCATTTGGCACTCGAGGCCATATTTAGCTCTAACGGATTTGCACTCTCTGTGTCTGATGAAGAGATGGTAAAGGCAGTTAAGCTGTTGGCGAAGTACGAAGGCCTGTTTGCCGAACCAACCGGGGCCGCGTCTGTTGCAGGATTTATCAAAGCCCATCGAGCTGGAATAGTTGGTAAAGGTTATTCTGCCGTTGCAATAATAACTGGGACTGGGCTGAAAACCATTTCGGCTTTCAAATCAGTCCTTGCTCATTCGAAGATTGTCGGAAGAGACAGTTCTGAGCTTAAAAGGGCCATAGATGAGAATTAAGAAAGTCGTAAAGATGGAACTCTCATGGAAGTCTGGAGTAGCCTGGACAATGAGCTGAAACAGTTATCGTACATTCTCGAGCAAAGGAGACCAGAGAATCGTGGTTTCATGAAGGAGTCGCGCAATAACGCTCCAGAGTCCTGGCTCTCGAAGAATCATCGCTTTGGCGCGGGAGGTTCACTGGTATTTTCCCGCAAGAAGTCTAGTTGATTTATTTCCATACGAAAATCGACCTGAGTGAATTGTCGGTGCCATCACATCCTATTCTTTCTGTTTTCAAGAACCTCGACTATTGCGGAATCGATGTTCGACATCCCTTTGGAGAGCAGAAGCTGAATATTCTCAATAGATCTGTCTAGAGTTGGAGCTATGAAACCCTGATCTGAGTCGATTCCAAGGTTGTTCAGTGAAAGCATCGCGGAACAATAGGCTTCATGTCCTCCAAGGCCTGCCTTCAGGGCGCAGCCTTCTTTGGCACCATCACACATTATTCCCGTTGTGCTCGAAAGGATTGTAAGCATTGCCTGTTCAATGTGCTGTCTTGATCCTCCAAGAAGATATACTATGCCAGCTGTTGCCCCCGTTCCGGCAGCTGTTACACATCCACAGATCGGGGCTACCCTTCCCAACTTCTTCTTGATATAGCCGGAAAACAGGTGGCTTATGGCAACTGCTTTAGCGATATCCTCCTTCCTTTTTTCAAAGTGCAGACCCGTGAGCGCAACAGGGAGAGTCGTAACTATTCCCTGATTCCCGCTTCCTCCGCTACTCATTACTGGAAGCGGAGCACCGGACATTCTCGCAGCCGATGCTGCAAGACAGTATCTTCGAATCTTATATCCAAGACCATCTTCGTTGTAACTACTGCCTTCTCTTGAAGACAGGATTTTATCAAGTTCAAATCTTGCGATATCAAGATTCATATCTATCCCTTCAAAGATCTTACCTATCTCTCTGTTGTTGATTGCTTCGACCGAATCAAAAACTTCATCAGGAGTGAAATCAATTGTGGCAGAAGGTATTGCCTGCTCCTCAATTGGGAGAGGCATTCCATCGATCTCGATCATCGAGACACTGGTGTGACTACCGGATATCGTGCACCGCACTACATGGTTCTCATCTTCTACGACCGCTTGTATAAACACCCCAGTACGATCAGGATCGCACCTAACGGAGATTGCGCCGTCCTCAATCAACTTTCTGGCAGACTCCACTGACTCAATTCGGCATGGCTTAAGCGCTTCCAGCTGGAGAGCAGCATCTCCACAAATAGCTCCCAACGCGGCCGCAAACTCATTTCCCTTCTCATTGGTCCCAGGTATTCCAACATACATCCCGTTCTTGTAGACACTCACACTTGTTACAACGTTAATTCTTCTAATGCTACCTTTCAGTTTGCTTGCCGCTGTTGCTGTGCAGAAGGCGACCGCGCCGGGCTCAGTGCATCCGAGTGCAGGCTTCACCTCAGTTTCAAGGTACTCTTCGAGAAAACGCATTCAACACCTCCTCGTCCAGATAATCAAGTCTATCACTGCCCTCAAGTCTGAGGTGACACGATGATCCTTTCGTGTTATTACCTATAGAGCAATATACGTATTGTGATCATTGGATCGTAGAGGATCTGAAGCATTCTCATCCAAGCGGAAGCTATAGAAGAAGCGTTGCAACGCTGAAGTAGATGAAAAGTCCAGTTGCATCGACAACGGTTGTAATGAGAGGACTACTGGCGACCGCAGGATCAAGAGATTTATTTGGTCTTGGAGTTGCGATGATATATAATTAATTAATGACGATCAACCGTCTTTTCTGTACTTGGTGGAAGCTATGAGAGCCAATTTCTCTGATCTTTTCACTTCATTAGAGCAGATCACTGAGATCATTACTTCTGGCGGGAGACGCTTTGAGGCTCTTATGATAGCGGGCAGATCCATATCTGCGGATAGTCTGCGCCTTTTTAAGGTCGAAAGCTCCCCAAAGGGCTCATATTCTATCGAGCCAGTCTGCGAATGGAGAAGTGAAGCCTCTGACGTTATTAGAGTGGGGAACCGAAGAGTAGAGAGTGACGAGATCTATAACCTTAAGAAGACCATCGAAGCAAGACTTCCCGGCAATACTTCGGAGATCACAGAGAACTCTATGACGATAGATTATTCTGCAGGACAATGTAGATTAATTCTTGTATGCGGAGCTGATTCAAAGAGCAGAGAGTGGAAGGAAGAAGAGAAGAGGTTCCTCAAATTGGTACTTTGTTCAATTCTACTAGAGGCAAGAGGGCGTATCACTGAAGATCATCATGAAGACTGTGAGTTGGCTCTTCAAGAGAGGCTTTTGAGAAGCGATGAACTGCTGAAAAACTTTGAGGGAAATGTTCTTGACATTCTAGCAGTTGCGGATCAACGCTTGATTTTCAAGTATGTGTCACCTTCCGTTTTAAGTACTATGGAGTACTCCCCAGAAGAGCTTTTAGGTACCAATGCGCTTAATCTTGTCGAAAAGAACGATGTTGAAAGGGTTATTGCAGAATCGAAAGCACTTTTTCGAGAGAAGAGACACGGTTCGTTCAGGTACAGAGCAAGAACGAAGAGTGGTCAGGTAATTTGGATGGAGACGGCAGTAAGCCCGTTGTTCGAGGGGGAAAATATCGCAGGTTGGACCATGTCGTCAAGAGAAGTTACGGACGAGATGAAGCTTCAAGCGGAGCTGAAAGCAAGAGACAGTATGATGCTTTTCATGAACGACTTGTACGTTCTCGTCCTGAGCGGAGATAACCTTCAGGAAGCTGCCTCTAAGATTGCAAACCGAGCCTACGAAGAAAAGGGAGTTGTAGGTTGTCGGATTACCTTTAGCGAAGAAGAGCCCTTTGATCTCGAGGTTTCACGAGGAGACACCGAACTCTTTCCGACAAACGTGAGAACGGACGAAAGAGTGTTCGGCAAGCTTATCAGCAACCGCATCTTCGTAGATAATCTGATAGTTGAAGGGAAGGAGTCAAGATACGTCTGCATAGCTCTTGAGTCAAACGATGAAATTGTAGGAACTTTTGAGAGTCTTACTGAAAGAGTAACTGGTCTCACAGAGGAAAGCATAGACCTTTACAGATTGGTCGGCACAACGATGTCGCTCTCACTTAGCAAAATTAAGAACCTTGTTATCACAAAGAGGAATCACATCACCTCAGAGTCCTTAAGAAAGGCAACAGAGGCGATTACAAGGGACTTGAACATGAGGACAGTAATTGAATCTATCGTTGAAGGTCTTAGGCAAGTTATTCCGTTTTACAGCGCCGCAGTTGAACTTGTCGACGGGGACGAGCTTCTCATAGTAGGAGGCAGCTGGCCGGGCAGAGACTGTTTTGTTGGTACAAGATTCACTATGGAGGAGGGAAGTCCAGGTTTCGACGTAGTGAAGAACAAACTGATAGTTCTTGCTGCTGACGCTCAGAAGAAATACCCGCAGTTCAACAAACCGGATTTCTTCTTTATCAAATCGTGGATGGGTGTACCTCTGATTATTGAAGATGAGCCAATCGGGATGATCGCAGTGGACAGTGAGGAAGCGGAGGCCTTCAAGATCCGTCATCTGGAGGCCTTGAAGGCCTTTGCAGATATTGCCGCGATAGGGATAAACAACGCTCGACTCCATGAAGAGGTAAGAGAGCTCTCAATAAGGGACTACCTCACCGGTATTTATAATAGGCGTGGGTTGTTCGAGCTTGGAGAGAGAGAAATCAAAAAATCTAAGCGATACGGAACAGATATGGGGCTCATAATGTTCGATATAGATAATTTCAAGAAATTGAATGACAACCTCGGTCATTTAGCAGGAGACTTTGTTTTGAAGAGAGTGGCGCAGATTTGCAGCAGGATTCTTCGGGCAGCCGACATTTTCGGTAGATACGGCGGCGACGAATTCATTGTTCTCTTGCCGATGACGGATGCGCAAAGAACAGAAGAGGCAGCACTTAGGATATGTCATTCACTTGAAGAATCGGAAATCGTTTTCAACGGTACGCCTATCAATGTGAAAGCAAGCCTTGGAACAGCCTCTCTGAAAGAACACGAAAACGAACTCGAAGATATGATTAAGAGGGCGGACAGGAATCTGTATACATCAAAGGGGCGCGGAGGAAATCGAGTAACCGGGGGACCGGGCAATGGCTAGCAGGGAATGGTAGACTATGAGTGAAATGCTTAGTGTCGAAGCGCAGTTAAGAGAGAGGAAGAAAGAACTGAGTCTCCTACACAACTTCTCGCGACTTGTGAATGAAGCAGAGGATTCATCCGAGCAAATACTGAAGGGACTTCTAAGGATGTTACCCGACGCATTTCTTGAACCAGAAAATACTTGTGCGGCGATTCTCTTAGAGATAGGGTCTTCGTATTAGAGGTCTTCATGAAGAGCGAACGTTTCATTCGCGAACGAATAAGGATGAGAGGAAAAGAGGTTGGAAGCATCTCTGTATTCTATCGCGGAGAGGGAGAGATAGCTTTTCTTTATGAAGAGGGTCAGATCGTACTTTCGTTGGCGGAACGACTCGGGAAGATTCTTCAAAGAATAGAATCGATGAGAGCTCTTCGTGAAAGCGAAGAACGTTATAGAGTTACGCTTTCAAGTATAGGAGATGCTGTCCTTTCGACAGACGAGTTCAAAATAGTGACATTTGCAAATGATGTTGCATGTGACCTAATCGGTCTGAATGAAGACAAGATAGTCGGCAAGAGGGTTGGAGAGATCATGGATATCTTCGGTGAAGATACTGGAGAACCTGCCGAGATTCCCGTGGAGTTCGTTCTGAAAACAGGTAAGAAAATAGGGTTGGTAAATCACACAGGGCTAAGATCCAAGAATGGGAAGATTTATTCAATCGTGATTCGGCAGCACCCATAACAAGGGAAGATGGGGAGACTGCCGGGATAATACTGATCTTTAGAGATATCACTGAGGATAAGAAAGATAGAAGATCAGATCATTCAGAGCGAAGCCAGATATCGCGAACTGATAGAGAAGATGGATGGTGGTCTTCTGATTCTAACAAGTGTAGATGGCGAGACTTTCTTCCTGAAAAACTTCAAATCTCCAAGTAGCGAGAGGAAAGAAGATGGTTTGAAACCCATTGGCAGAGAATTGAAGGCCGTCTTTCAAGGTATCGAAAGAACCAAACTATTTGAAGCGCTTAAGAGAGCCTGGGAGACCGGTATACCAGAGAAGGTTGAAGCTGAGAAGTATCACATGGAAGAGAGCGAGGGCTGGTGGACGAATTACATATATAGACTATCTTCAGGATAGGTTGTACGCTTTGTTACGTCGTAACTGAAGCCATGAGACTTCAGGAATTCAAGGACGAAGGGCACAGTCATCTTTTGAAGTCTTCGAAAGCAGCAGGCGGGAAGGATTTTTCGCTTGATGAATTCATGAAGAAAGTTTTTGAGATTGTGGGTTCTTTTCTGCAGGTTGATCGAGTAGGGGTGTATATGCTGACCGATCTCGGAGAAATTCAACTTGCAATCAGCTTTGATGTCAAGAAAGATAAAGTCAATACAGAGAAATACCGCGCAATGAACAGAGAGTATGCAAATGAATATCTAGATCTGATTAGACAAGACAGAATTCTGAGTGTGTCAAATCTTGAGATTGAGGGAATTAGCCCGTTCATCGATGGTCTTAAGAAAGTCAGAGTACGATCATTGATCGACATTCCTTTGAAGAGAAGGGGTAATATAATCGGCTCTCTATTTTCTTGACTTTATCACTTGGACCCATAAAACAAAGAAGATAGCGTCTGAAACCCGCATGGTTTCGTAAACGGTATTTTTTTGTCTATATTTTGTAGTGGCAACTGATAATAAGATATAGTTGGCTATTAA